>JBGSQR010000206.1:0-16907 GCA_041737975.1 Geobacterales bacterium
GGAATATGCACTTCTTTTGAAAAGTACGATCACCCATATCCAACCGATACAGATTTTATTTACTATGCTTGCAAATACAGGAATGAGCGCAGATTCGCGCTACCAGATCTTCTTGAAGAGGATGTCCGTATGCTATCAAAGGAGTTTGGTATCCCATTTGGGTACAAAAGCGAAGATACAAACAGGCTTTTTAAGGCTTCTTCTGCTTTTATAGGTCTTGTTGCATGGTCGATAAAATACCCAGGCTTGTATGCACGTTTTAGACATCTCCAGAGTTATTTGTTGTGGGCTGATATGGTGGATGGTTTCAGGAAAGAAGCTGAAGCCAGTAAGAAAAGTTTGTTATTAATAAAAGAATCTTTAATTGGAAAGGCAGAGTGTCAGTGATAATTCTTGAGACGTTAAGAGTTCGCCCTATCAGCAACATTCTTGATGGCAGCAAAGCCCAGGCAGTAAAAATTGATGCAGTTTTCGATGACAGTCCTAAACCCCGTGAACTGGCATGGGTAAAGCCAGAGACTTTCGTAGAGATTACTGGGGTAAATTACAAAGACCGGCCGGCACTCAACCAGTTTACCGATAGTTTACGGCCACGGCTTGCAGAAGCAAAGACTCGACAAGAAGCAAAGAAAATTCTCGAAGAAATGGGTTTGGTGACATTCAGCAGGAAAAGTTCCAGATCATAGAGTACGGAGGTTTCTCCTTGACGCAAATACTAAATAAAATCGAACTAGCTCAGTTCATCAAAGGGGCTCCGGTAACAACTGGCCACGAAGGGTTGCTAACGGCACTTCATGCTCGATACCCTGACACACCATTCCGTCTTATTGCTGAACACGAAGGTAGGACTTGGAACGTGGGCCTGATAGATAAAGTTGGTAACCGTGTTACAGATAAATTAGGGCAATGGGTCAACCAGGAGTTGGCTCTTGTAAACGGTGATGCCCGTAAGGTCTGGATGAAACACAAAGATTCCGGTCTGGTCAGAACAGAGCGGGATGGTTCTGTGTTGTATTTAACGGCCCCGTTTGGAACGAATCCTGATGCATTTTATCAAATCGAAGTTATGGTGGGCCCAGAAATCACCACTAAGCTTCAATTCGATCCCAAGACTACTTTCCCTCCTGAAGATCGCCATGATTTAGTTTCAGGCTCCAGCCTGACCTTCAGCGATTCAGAACGTCAAATACTGTCCCCTCCTCAATATGAGTTCGAAGAACTTGTCAATATGCGTCAATATTTGCGAACTCTTGTTGAGGTAGAGAATGCAAACAGGTTGGCGGATCTTCCTGAGTTGGAAAAGAGAGTAATTCACATTCATGACATAGTTTTGGGCCCAGAAGGTGGCCAGGCATCAACAGTTGTTCCTTATCTTGATATGTGCCCTGACTATCTTACTCGAACGCCACATGCTGTTCGATTCTTCCAGGACTGGCAGGAAAGTAGTGCCGGTAGATCTGGTGCCAGGTTATGCGACCATTGGTGGATTCGGGCCAACGACTATGTGGGTGCTGATGGAAGGCGGCATTTGTACTTATGTCCGCAATGGGCTGATGCAGATGGAGGTCTTGATTTACCAAAAATTGCGCCTGATTGGGATGATTCGCCTTATGGTGTTATGGAGTCCCTGTCTCAGTTCGACAAGATGGTTGATTATCCTTTTGCGTGGTACTTTTTTATGTTGCATGGCAACCGCATCCAGCATTCTGCAGGAGGAGTGGTTGCTATCGCAATCAGAGAAGGAAAGATGAATCCGCTTCCGGAGTGTGATGAAAAGGTGTTGATGAGGTGGAAAGGAGATGGTTATGGGTTCTGAGGAAAAGCAGCTCAAAAGGAATTTGTCTTTTTATGTCAGTGAACCCGAGGCAGACGGCGGAAATAGTACTGTAAGGGGATTTTTTTCAACTCCTCATACCAAGGCATGGTTCCGACTTGGAGAAGCCCTTGAAGTAGCTCATGATAGTTCAAAAACATATGCAACATATTTTACAAAGTTTAAACGAATAATTGCAAAAGAGCCCGATTTACTTGAAGCATACAATTATATGGGGAGTGGTTTCCTTGATTTATCAGATGAGCAAGAGCCTGGAGCAGCAATAGTCAGTATTAATATGGCACTTGAGTATTATAAAACAGCTTTTAAACGGGCAAAAGAACTGATTCCTTCTGATTTTAAAGGTAAAATTGAGTGGAGTCATCTTGATAACCGGCCATTTCTAAGAATACATCATGGTCTCATTCTTTGTTGTCTGAGAAAGAAAGAATATGTCGAAGCGGCACGTCTAATGGAAGAACATTTGTTATGGAACCCCAATGATAATATCGGTGTGCGATATTTACTTGGGGACGCTTACCTTTTAGCTGGTAAATATTCTAAAGCGCGTAAATTTTTTATTGAAGGGATCAAAGAAGATTTGGTTCCTTATCCGAATAACGATTATTCTCTTGGTCTACTGGAGTTTATAAATGGGAAATATTCGGCTGCAGCAACGGCATTAAGAAGAGGTTTCGTTGGAAACATGTATATAGCTGAAATGCTCACCGGAAGAATTGTGGAAAAACCTCATTTTTTCTGGCATGGAAGTTCAGATGCTTCTGTAAGAAATGCCAAAAGCTACTTGTTAGATCAGAGTATGCTGGATTTATGGGAAAGCATACCTCAAGCCATAGATTTTGTGGACTGGTTGTATAATTGTGCGGCTGTTCTGAGAGAACGTCTTGAATTGGCAGAAATTAGAGAAGGTTTGACTTATGAGCATGATTTCGCAAAACGAGTGCCATTTGTCGAACGAGGTGAAGTTTTAAGAAGGAGTATTTCTAAAACTGCCATGCTGATTCAAAAGGTGACTGATCATCGTGGTGAAATTCGCTGGCCATGGGAGCATGGTAGGTTGGATTTATACATAGAACAGGGATAAATTTACATTCGTGCGTGCACTTTTAAAAAGTTTCAGAGTTGTTTGCTTGATATCTTCAGGGGGTCATCAGTTATGGTAGTAGTTAAAAAACAAGCGAATTGGACTTGTAGCGATACAGGTGAATATGACCGATTGTGGGATAAGATAACAGCAAATGAGAAGTTGACGGAAGATGAACAGTTGGATTTCCAAAATCTGATGCTGAAAAAATATCATACTTCCGCAGAAAATAACCCATTTACGCCGAAATTCAAGCAACAGTTGGTACAGGCTATTACCCTTGTAGACGATATTAAAGCCGATGGTGCCAGGCTTATGCCTAAGGACTCGGCCGATATGTGTGTATTACTTTTGTCTGCTGGTGACAATATGGTCGAACGGTTTTCTCTGATCAAGAAAGCCGGCCGACGTTTAATAGAACAGGGAGATCAAAAATGATCGTCGTTACATTTGATCTGTCAAAAGCTGTGGGAGATGAGTTGTTTTTGGGTAGGATGCTTATTGACCAAGTGAGTAGCAGGCTGCCTATCTCAATGCTGCAAATCAAGGTTATCGAACCCGTAACTGACGATAATTTGGAACTTCCATTTTTATATTCTGCATGATTTATACAGATTAGAACAAAGCCCTTTGTGCTGTTGTTTCTTCAACTTTTACTGGGCAATGAATAAAACCGAATCCCTGTTTTCTGATGGTTTCAGCTTCCCGATCGTCAGGGGAAACTACTACGTAAAGTCCTTGAATGGCAGTTTTGTAGAAATTTAGTTGTCTAAACAACTCACCTAACGTTGGCATTTTGGTTTTTGCTTCGAAAAACAATTTCTCCGTATCTGTGAATATGCTCCATTCCGGCTTTTTTACAATTTTCCGGTCGCCTTCCCCCGTTAAACATAATTTAGGGACATTTATTCTTACGTAGAGATCGATGCTTCCAACAGGGTATCCGTTCCTATTCTCAATTATATATTCCCATTGTGGTATGCCATAAGCTTTAACTGGCGGCATTTTGGGTGGCGTACCGAGTTTTCGCCATTCTCCTAGTAGCCTGATTCTGTCTTCAAATTTCCAAATTTCTTCATCAAAATTCCTTTCAGGGGGGTAATACCGTGCGTCAAGATTGACATTTGCCAGAATGCCTGTTTTCTCTGGCCGTTCGCTTTTAGACAATAGATTATTAGCCTTATCCTTCTCTACTTGTTCAATTGAGTTCTTGCAATCCTGTATGTTTTGGTCAATGTCTCTATTTAAGCTTGCAATATATCTTTCAATATCTTCTTGTTTCCAATCTTCAAAAAGAGAGCATAAAATATCATTTAAATTATTTACTATCCACTTGATGACATCATCATGCTTTGGGTTCTTGAGATCTGCATCCACAAAACCGGCTCTTTCTATCATCGTTTTTGCTTTAATTTGGCCCATGGTCCCACCTCTTTATTTTCCGGAGTATAAATTAAAATATCGTTAGTAATTGACTAATACAAGTGCATAATTTACTGATAATAAAAAAGATACATCATCAATTTAATTTTGAAGCATTGCGAGGTGTATGTGATTAAGTTTGAGTTTAATGGAAAGCCCTTTGATCCAAAAAACTTTACAGAAATAATTATGAAGGCGGCCATGGAAGGCTTGGCAAAACAGTTACATGACAAGGTTAGCGTTGTAAGGCATCCGGAAACAGGTGAATTCCCGACTGTTGTAGTTTCCGGTACTTCACTCGAAAATATGAAATTGAGAGTTGAGGGGTCTCCAGAACTGCTTGAATTAGTGAAAGAGAGACTAGGCACTACAACAATAAATGAGTCAGAAGATTTGCCTGAAAGACTAGATTCACCTCCACCGAAGGTATTTCTAAGTTATGCATGGGAAGATAGAGACCTGGCAGAGTTGGTTGCTATTGCCCTGCAATCAAACGGCATTGATACCTGGTGGGCTGAATGGTGCATTACTGCAGGCGATAGCTTGCGTCGGAAAATAGATGAGGGGTTAGGTGAATGTACTCACTTTGTCGTACTCCTCTCCCCAAATTCAATTGGCAAACCATGGATCAACCAGGAGATGGATGCCGGGCTGATGCTCAAACTTAGCTCTCAGGTGAAGTTTATACCACTTCGGTACCAACTTGCGGCCGAACAACTTCCACCACTCTTGCGGGGCATGCTTTCGCCATCAGTTAATAATCCAGATAAGGACATTACCCAACTTATCAACGACATTCACGGTATAACTAAAAAACCGCCACTTGGTAATAATCCTAAAGCAATTTCAGAAACTCAAAACTCTAATTCGGGGTATTCGGCCGCAGCCACAGCCATTGCCAAGGTGTTTGTCTTAAAAACAAAACTTGCAAGAAAATTTGATCCATGGGTTCGGCTTGAAGAATTGATAACTGAGACAGGGCTTTCAAGGGATGACGTTTTTGATGCTGTTCACGAGCTGGAGGGAATGGTTACTGAAGATCAAAGAGAGAAGACTTATCATCCGGAGAGCGAACTTTTTGCAACCTTTGACCAATTTTGGATGCCTTGGAATCCTGTTAAAGATGCTCTGACATTGGCAACTGACATGCTTAACTCTGAACAGTTCCCCAATGCTCCTAAAGAAATTGCTGACATTTATGGATGGGATGCCAGGAGGTTGAATCCGGCAATGGCCTACTTGGTTAACCGCAAACTTATTCATGCAAGAACAGCTTTAAACACCGGTGACTGGCTTGTCTATTCAATAGGGGCGACAGATGCTACTAGGCGTTTTGTAAAAAGCAGGCGCTTATGAAACAATCTAAATATGAAGAGTTGATCACATTTTGGCGGGACGTTGAGGCTTTGAGTCCGCAAACGCTCCCCAAGCTTGCTCCAGTAGATGAAGAACCAGTATGGCAATGGAGAAAAGGTGACCTGCCAAGATGGGAGCAAACTACTTTCAGGAAAAGGGCAGAACTGAAAGGCTGTGATTGGCGTAACAGCGTTTTTTCTGCGATCTTTGAGCAGCAACGTTTCATAGAATTCATTGAAACTATTGTTGGCAAGCCTTCTGGTGTTTTCGAAGCACGGCCAGGCGGTAAATCGTGTGTTTTTGCTTTTACAGTAGATAAAGATGGACGTCCTTTGGCTGAAAGCCTTGTGCTGGGTATGGCAGCATGGTCATTTGGAGTAATCGAAAGAGGAGGTCTGAAAGCATTATCAAGCGCAGATATCGGGAATATTTCTGATTTGCACAAACCTGATGTGCCTCTACTGATCACTCCTTCCAACAGTGGTTTTTATGGGTTTGATTTACTATTGGATCGATTGCGAGAAGAGTTTGCTTGGCGTGTTGGTAATCTACCGGCAGGGGAGGGCATTGACGATATATGGGCAACCGACTTTGCACTGTTGGTAATAGAAAAATGTAATTTGGTGAAGCTCTTCAATGAAGAAGACATTGAACACCGAGTAAAATCCATTATGGTGAGACGCCCAAAAAACAACATTGATAAAGAGAAAAACAGTACCAAAGTTGATGATGATTTGCTTAATTCCTTCTTCATCAAGGATCTTAATAAGTTATTAAAGCAGAAGATAATTCATGTTGGTAATGGGTATAAAGATTATCTTGAACCTCCATCTGATCTCCAATGTGTTGATGTCCGACAAGAAAAAGGTAAGGCATTGGAGCTACTCGCACCACACAACTTTCCGGAGGGATGTTGGCCAGCTGAATACCCTCTTGTTTGGAGCCAGCAGGTTGCAATAAATGCTATGTGGCTCAAGCTAAGGGGAAAAGGTGGAATTTTTGCCGTAAACGGACCTCCTGGTACCGGTAAAACTACCCTTCTGCGAGACTTAGTTGCTGCAATTGTTGTCGAACGTTCTAAAATATTGGCGCGTTTGGGAGAAAGTGCTTTTACTTCGAGCAAAAGTATTAAAATAGGCAAGTATACAAGCAGTTATAATGAATTATCTGATGAGCTATCGGGTTTTTCTATAGTTGTTGCCTCAAGTAATAACGGTGCTGTCGAAAATGTTTCACTAGAATTACCCAAGAAAAATGCTATTCATGACAAATGGTACAATTCAGTTGATTTTTTCCAAGACCTTGCTGGTGAAGTGCTTGGGCAGCCAGCTTGGGGAATGGTTTCTGGACGATTAGGCAACAAATCTAACAGGAGTGATTTTGTAAACACCTTTTGGTGGCAGGGATGGAACAGGGATGCGAAAGTAAAAGGATTGAGGGCGCATTTGGAGGTGCTTAAATCAGGAGGTGCAATGCCGTCTCTTTCTTGGGGAGAGGCGGTGTCAAAGTTTAACTCGGAAATACAGTCAGAATACAGGTTGCGAGAGAAAATGAGTGGGATTTTTGAATATCCCAAGAAAATAACGGAACTAAAATCAAAATCAGCTGAAGCTGAGCAGCACCTGGCGGACTCCATTGCGTTGTTGGGCGTATGCTCTGATCAGATTACTAGTCTGAATAATCATATGAGTATCGCTGAGAGGCAAATACTATTGCTGCAGGGGCAATTCAGCAGATTTCAAGAGGTCCGACCCGGGATATTGGACTGGATTTCAACTTTAGGTCGTTCGCACCGCGATTGGCGTAAAAATATCAAACTGGTTATGGATGAAATGAATCTCCAAGAGAGGGATCGTACAGCATCGAGTGGTCAGCTTGTTGTCGTACGTCAACAATTATTGGATATCGAAAATAAAATCAAGTCAACTAGGAACATGTTGGAAAAACTCCAAGGACAGATAATTCAGACTGAAAAGTTATTTGCTGAAGGGAAGAAATGGCTGGGTTCATTTTGGCCGGACATTGATGCTCTTGATGTTGAGCAGGAAAAAACTACTCCGTGGGCACGGACTGAATGGCAAGAAGCTCGAATCCGGGTGTTTTTGGCTGCTCTTGAGTTACACAAGAGTTTTGTAGAAAACAACTCTCTTAAGATAATGGAAAATCTTGATCTATCAATGAATCTATTAGGGAATGGATTGCCTGATAGTATGGCTTGCAAGACAGCCTTTGATAGCTTGGCAATTGTATGCCCGGTAGTTTCGACAACCTTTGCATCGGTGAATAGTTTGCTTGGTGGAATGAATGCCGAAAGTATTGGCTGGCTACTTATTGATGAGGCAGGACAGGCAACTCCGCAGGCTGCAGCAGGAGCCATCTGGCGTTCACATCGAATAGTTGTAGTTGGCGATCCGCTTCAACTAGAGCCAGTTGTCACTTTGCCGGTCACTGTTGAGGCCGCACTGGCAAAATATCATGGGGATGTTGATAAACGATGGTACCCATCAGATACGTCAGTTCAAATGTTGGCTGACCAATCTACTTCGGTTGGCACAAGGATCGGACAAGGTATGACCGCTTTGTGGGTTGGTGCACCTCTTCGCGTTCATCGTCGGTGTAATAAGCCGATGTTTACAATATCAAATACGATAGCGTATGAAGGGATGATGGTTCATCTTAAAAAGAAGAGTACCAATACATGGCCTCCAAGTATTTGGATAGATGTTTCTAAAGGAGTCGGTAGCGATAGTAACTGGTTGCCGGCTGAAGGTGTGGCTTTAAAAGAACTGTTGTCTGATTTGCTCAATCGTCATAACGTACCACGAGACGATATTTTTCTTATATCGCCATTCCGTGATGTTGTAAAACAACTTAAAATTATTGGTAAGGTTTTCCATTTAGATTTAAAAAACAAGGTAGGCACAGTGCACACAACACAAGGCAAAGAAGCCGATATCGTTATCCTGGTTCTTGGTGGAGGCACTGTCAAGGCGCGAGACTGGGTAGCAGAAAAGCCAAATCTATTAAATGTTGCTGCCAGTCGGGCAAAAACAAGACTTTATGTTATAGGTGACCTTACAGATTGGAGAAAGAGAAGGTTTTTTGATGTACTGGCCAAGGAAACGCATGGGTCTGCTATTTAAATAACGTCTCTTGTGTGTAGAATTCAATTGATGTTACTACAAATAAATCATTATAAATCCGGTAGTACGTATTGTTGAGTTCACGGACGGGGGTTATTAATATATGTAAAATCCGTTGCCAACTATCAGTACGTTCCAGATCAGTTTAACCAGACAAAGAAATAGAAATAGTTCGTTCGGTCGCTTCATAACCGAGCGTGAGCTGCTTGAAGCATGGTAAAAACCCACTAGAATCTTCTAGGGTTTGCATATAAGGTTGGACGGGCAATGCTGCCATAGAATTTATTCGATTAATCAAATTCAAAATTGTGACATAAATCACGTTGAAGTATGCTCTTTCCTGTGATCTTTCTTGTATGGAGAGGACGATTGAAGACGAGGAGGTTTATATGAACTGGTTCGGCGATAGTCACAAAACAGTTTCAACAACCAGAAATGACGGCAAAGAAACAAGGACAAAGGAATACACAAATGGTCGACTTGAAAGTATTCAGGACACTGTCAATGAGACCGGGGAAACGCATCATCACGAAGTTAGGCGCAACATATTTGGTCCTTATGCTGGTCCCAAAAAATAATTAGTCAATACCTCCTCTCCTGAAAGCCTCGCTGTTACAAAATAGCGAGGCTTTCTTATTATATGAGTTGTAATTATTTTGCGTTAATAGTGTATTCATAAACTTTTATTCAATTTATCAGCGATAAAAACTCTTAAATAAACGATTAAACAAGAGTTTAGAAATTTATTTTATTGACGCCATGTAAACTCTTATGTACCATTAATTGTGTAAGCGTTTACCTAAAGATGCTTAAAGGTAAACACTAAAGGAGTGATGAGGTTATGGAGCCAACAAACATTACCCACAAGACAGTGGAAGAGTGGCAAATAACTCTCGGCGAGAACGTCAGAAACTTGAGGATGCTAAAAAATCTCGACCAAAAGGAACTGGCTTCTCAGGCGGGTGTTTCTGTTACCGCAATAAGGCGTATTGAATCAGGCAAAACCTCAACCACAGAAACATTGATCAAGGTGTTGCGAGTGCTGGGGCGTACTGACTGGTTGGATGCTTTAGCTCCTATAATAGACATAAACCCTCTTCAAATTGCAAAGATGGCAAGTAAATCACCACGACAACGGGTGCGTAAATCACCAAGGGGTAACTAACTATGTATAAAGCAGTTGATTTTATAAATGTTTCAATATGGGGCAAGAAAGTAGGCACAATTGCCATGAGTCCTCGGATCGGCTACTACGTTTTTGCTTACGATCCTTCTTTTGTGAAGACTGGCATCGAGCTATCTCCTATACACATGCCTCTGGCAACTGACCCTTATGTTTTTTCTTACCTTCCGGAACTGACTTATCAGCGTTTGCCGGCTATGATTGCCGACTCTTTGCCGGATAAGTTTGGTAACGATCTGATTGACAGCTATATGAAGCAGAAAGGTCTCAATACTTCTCAAATCAGCGTACTGGATCGACTTGCTTACATGGGTAAACGTGCTATGGGTGCTTTGGAGTTCCACCCCACAAGGGGAGGGGTGAAAGCAAACCACACAGCTATTGATATGAAAAAGTTGGTAGAAGCGGCCAGAAAAGCGGTTCATGGCAATATTGATACCGATCATATCGCTGAGGCCTCACTCAAGCAGATCATCCAGGTCGGAACGTCTGCAGGTGGAGCAAGGGCAAAAGCTGTTGTTGCTTTCAACGAAGCTACACAGGAAATCAGGGCAGGGCAGTTTGATGTTGAAGATGGGTTCGAGCACTGGCTGTTGAAGTTCGACGGTATGGGTGCTGATAAGGGGCTTGGCAAGACAGAGAATCATGGCCGAATTGAATTCAGTTACTATCAGATGGCTTTGCAGGCTGGGATTAATATGGAGCCATGCCGTTTACTTGAAGAGAACGGAAGAGCTCACTTCATGACGAAGCGTTTTGACCGGACCGGAAATCAAAAACACCATGTCCAGACTCTTTGCGCTATGGATCATATGGATTTCAAGTCGATGAACACCTACGACTATAGCCAGATATTTGTTCTTCTAGACAATCTTGGATTTGATTATGAGGCAAAAGAGGAAGTATTTCGGCGGATGTGCTTCAATGTTATGGCGGCTAATTGTGATGATCACTCAAAAAACTTTGCTTTTATCCTGAAAGAAGGTGAGTCATGGCAACTAGCACCGGCGTATGATGTTGCTTATGCTTTCAATCCGGATGGCCAGTGGACATATCAGCACTTCATGTCCGTAAGTGGGCAATATGGCAATATCACGGTTGATCACCTTTTGGCAGTTGCACAGAGGTTTGCAATTGGTACCGGCCCACAGGTTTTAAGCCAGGTCAGGGATGCGGTTGCAGGGTGGGTAGACATAGCTAGGGCGAACAATATACCAGAGGCAGAGGTTCAGGAAGTTGGGAAGCATCACAAGCTTTTAGATGCACCCTTCGGATATAAGATACATAAGAAAACAGATAAAGGATTCAGGTAATGTCAGACATACAATTTGACGCTATAGGTGATTGGCTGGTTTCGGATCCAGCAGGAATATTTGTATTCATTTTATCATTCTTCATAGTTTTTGTGTTTGGTTGGTTTGCTTGGAGTGAAAGAAAAATGAAACAACTTGGAAAATATATACCATAATTATTGGGACGATGATGAAGTAGAACAGCACATTTTATCGGCCTTGAAAGGAACTACCTGATGGAAGAAACACTCATATATTATTCAATCCATATCCGCATGAACAGGCCTGCCCCATCAATGATGCATTACCAGGAGCAGCATAACGACCTCTTTCTCTCTGTTCATGGGAAACTGTCTGGTGTTGGTGCTCATCTTGAATCTGAAGGTCTGGCACAGGAGTTCCTCAGTGCATACATGCCTCGCCTTGTTAAGCGTTACGGTGATGATGTGAAGGCACAGACTATTAAGTGTACCTCCAGGGGAAGCGTTTCAATAAACAAGAGGACTCAGGCGAAAATTGACAGCGATAGTGCTCTTGCGCGGAAGCGGATTGAGACAGGGATATTAGCGTCGAATAGACGTCCGGAGTAGGGTAGGATTTGATTTAGGAGAAACCATGAGACAAGTAGTAAGTGGTAACGGAAACATCGTAGTAGGCGGTAACATTTTTATATCCTGTTCCGAAGGCATAACATCGGGCGGCATGAGTGGTGGAATTATCGGTAGTGGAAAAGTAAAAGCAGAGCGGAGAACTGTTGAACGAATCAATAAAATAGTTGTAACCAGTCTCGCCAATGTCCTCTTTACCCGTGGAGCATCGCCGTTCCTTCGTGTAACGGCCGATGATAATATCCTGCCGTTTGTTGAAACGACCATTATGGACGATGGCAGCCTAAATGTTGAGTGTAAAGGCTCTTTCTCGACTAAGACTGAAATCCTAGTGGAAGTTGAAATGCCATCTTTGGAACAGCTTGTTACTCGCGGGTCTGGCAATGTGCAGTTAAACGATATAGAGCAACCCTCTTTACATGTCGAACTCATTGGTTCTGGAGACATTATGATCGTTGGCAAAGTAGATCATTTTGAAGCAGAACTCAACGGATCGGGTGATATAAAGGCCCTTGGACTGAAAGCACAAGCAGCTCGTTTGACTTTAAATGGTTCAGGATATATTCGGGCTTATGCGTCTAATTCTGTCAGAGCCAGACTGTATGGCAGCGGTTATATACAAATTAATGGCAACCCTAAACAGCAGGACTGTTCTGTAACAGGCACGGGTGATATTGATTTTGTGTAATTGCTCACAATAACCAGAGTGTGCAGTAATGATGTTTGGAATATGGAGGCAGAATCTTGTTCGATAATATCGAAAAATATATTGAAGCAACCAGTGGTTATTTGGGAGTCCAGAGTGAACGGTATGGTAGTGGCTATCGGGCTATTATAGGGTTGCATTCTGATGTAACATTTCTCACTGATGTTCTGACCGATCCTGGTCAAGGCGCTGTTCAGGTACAATACTTTCTTGGCGGCAATCCTGTTTTCCCTGCAAGTTTTGGAAAGACTGTAACAGAGGCATTGGAACAACTGGATCTGAAGCTAGGTATCTTGTATGAGTTCCAACAAGATAAAACGGGCCAATGGGAGTGTCACAAAAAATTCAGCATAAAAGCTCAATGTGATTCTGAGCCAGGTGAGTCACCTGAATTTTATGACGTGAATTGGTTTGATGTTGTAGCTGATCTCCGAGAAGCGTACCAAAAAGAAGGGGACGCGTATTTTTATGAAACCGCTGAAGACACTTGTGGTATCGGACATTATCGCAACCTCCATGCTTTGCTCAACTTGGATTTGCCTGAAGGAATTAAATCTCAGTTGAAAAACTGTTGTTGATGCAATCTGGAGACAATTTTAAAAGGACGGGAAATGAACATCAATATTCCTAAATGGGCATATAGACTGCGGTACCTGATGCATAAACATTGTACAAATATTTTCTTTGCCCTTTCGGAATACATGGACCAAAAGCGGACTCGCTTGGTCAAATGAATAATTACTGCATTGGTTGCGGGCACCTGATGAGGCCAGAGGTCTATTCTCAGTATATTGTGACTTTAAGGGACGGATCTACTTATAAGGTGCGAGCCGTTAATGAGTTCCATGCGAGAAACCTTGTTGTTTATGGTGTAAATGGAAAGGGAGCCGTTGCTGGGTATATGAACGAACAGGGCGAACCGGTGGGTGAGATAAAAGTGCATGCTGCCAACATAGCATCAGTAAAGGAAGAGTGAATGAGAGATAGAATCATAAAAACAGGAAAACTGATAGTAGCTATTCATATGGTTTACCTCGTGTTTTTTATACCAAACAATTGGTTACCTTATATTGGTAATTTTAAGGGTGACTTTGTATTTCATTTTACGCACTTCAATTTATATTTCCCGTTTACTTCGAGCATCATCGTCTTATCCGCTTGGTTTTTACTTAACAAGATAAAAAACAACCATGACTGAAAATGGCTACTCAAAATTATCAAGTGAATATAAGGATATTTATATTCACTTGATGAGGTAAACAAAAAGTGTTACTATAGTATTACTAAATGCGGCTAGAAAACTGAGGCGCTGATTTGAACGGAGACAAGTGATGCCGGACTTTGAACGACTGACGGACAGATTGCGAATTTCCGCGGCACCAGATGCAGCGACGCGAGAGTGGGCGCGTGGATACAAGGCCGGTAAAACACGGGCACGGTACGAGATGCTGACGGTGATTGTAGTGTTGTATTTCATCGTGGTTCTCATCGGGAAGATGGCAAGTGCCTAACGAATTTAAATCAGCGGAGGCATTATGATGGACGCCGATAAATACTGTAGTGGATGTGCAAAGGATGCGGCGGAATGTATATGCGGGGAACCGTCGTCCGTAGCATCGTCTGGTTCGCCGCTTATGTCGGACATGATCACTGCGTTGCGGACGGCGGTAAAATTGGCTCCCAGGCAGGATGATCACCTGATGACGAAGGAAAGTATTTTTGAGGTATTGAGAGAGGTGCAACCATTGCTACGTCGGTATGATTCGGGCGAACGGTGAATGGGCAGTATTGACCTGCTCAACGAGTCGAGTCGAAGCGGGTTATGCCATTTCGGTGGCGGAAAGGAAAATAAATGTCGAACGTGAAAACACCATGTATTTGTCAAGGCGGGACCGTAGCTGGGTGCGCCCATCTGCGTGAGGCCCCTTGTGATTGTTCTGGCGGCCCAACCCCTCCTTGCGAACGTGAACTATGGGAAAAGTATTGGTCCACGGATGATGCACAACGAACCACAATTAATGATAAATTGAATCGCTGTACACACTGTAAAACAGTTGTCGGATATGTAAATGCCAGTTGCAAGGCATAACGGCTGGCGTTTGACCATTCCGAGGGTGTTCTCGGTATGGTCGGAACGCTGATTAAGTTGGAGGTAGCAATGCAATTCCATGATCTACAGAAAAAACTCCCAAAACACGGTCAACGGTGCGTGATCAAGGAAAAATTAAACAATCGTGTGGACATTGCTGGCAGCGCGTGTTTGCAAATATGGTTCGACGACTCACGGTTTATGTGTCACCCAAATGTAGTTTCATGGGCACCTGTCCCTGAACACGTCAACATTGACCCGGTTGGCTGGCTCAGTGAGTACCGAGGACACGATTTGCCTGAGCGAAGTTGTAGCTGTCTGGTATCTACTGAGTCGTCAAAAGTTGTCAGGTACGCCTATTTTCACGCCGAGCTAAATAAATTTTTGGGATTTCTGCACGGGGACGTACTCGCGTTTATTCCAATTTAACATAAAATAATGCAGCCGTTTGGCTGTATAGCTGGAAAACAAGTCCACTTATTGGAGCCCGAAATGGATATACAGGAAGCCTTACTGCTGATTACTGAACAATTGGATAGCCCGCATAACCAGAAGAGCGACAAGGTAATTGTTAGTGGCAAAGCGTGCCGCGAGATATTGAGCAATTTTGAATTTCAAGGCAGTAGCCAATACAGTATCCCTGTGAGCACGCACCCAGATTTGCTGGAAGCTGTAAAGCTGGCATATCGAAAACACCATATTGGAGACGACTCTGTTGGCTGGGAAGAACTCAGCGGAAAGCTTTGTGACGCACTCTGTAACACTATGGGTGATACCGGATTTCAGAAATGGTTGGATGAAGTTAAAGACAAAAAATATCGGTAAAGGGACTATATGCAAAAACAGTATATTTCTCATTTTGGTGAAAAATTCGTGATACCAGCACATCTTAGTTTCTCAGTAAATATTGGAGATGTAATTATGCTTAATGGATTACATCAACTAATTACAGGGTTTGGTATATATGACAATCAGATGTGGACAGAGAAAGTTTATGAGGATGGTTGTCATCTTGGAGCTGCTAATTACGAAAACATAACAAATGCAGTAGTTGTCACAGATGAATCAACGCGGCGCAATGTCATCAATGCGTACAAAAATGCGACACTCGAACATTTCGAGCGGTTTAAGGAAATGATGTCGCGGTATATTTCTCTAGATGTAATTGAGATGCATCTAAAACAATTTGAATAAATAGCAAAGGAGGTGGAGGGCAAATATGTGTGATTGTAGAGCGGATCAAGGATGTAGAGAGTGTTGTGGGGATAACAGGCCGGTTACTTCAGCTACGTCTGCTGGTTCACCGCTCATGGTGGATATGGTAAATGCTCTCAGAGATTGCATGATGAAGAATAGTGTTTTGGACATGGCTGACGAGAGAGAATTTGGCTCATTGCTTGCGCGATACGATGCTGGGGAGCGGTGAATGGTGTGCTGAAATGATTGACCCGAATAGGTTTGCTGATGCTGTTTATGGATTTCTGAAAGAATATAATTTGTAAATCTCTTGAAGAGGAAATCATGAGTATTGAGCGTCAGTTGGAAGCAAAACACAACAGAAGAATGACCGCAGAAGACAGATTCTTAAGTCGTATTGAAAAGCGGGAAGACCACGCAGATATGATGATTGGTGCACTTTGTCGTGACGGGAAGCATGTGTTTTATGTATTTCCTGTCGGCGGTAAATACAAAGAAGGCTCTCGACTTGATTTGATATCATATCTAATCCGGAACAATTACGTATGAGTAAATTTACAGATAAACAGTTTTGGGCCATGTGCGATGCACACATGAGTAGGCCTGTCCCTCTGAATGATGCGGATCTGAGTAGACCATTCGTGTATCAAAGGGGTTATGGAGTATTTTATGTACCAGGGGGCTGCCATCCGGCTGCCATGTCGCTTCTTTTAGCTTTTAATCATGGATACCTCAATGCAATTGATCTTGCCTCAGAATTGAACCTTGAATATTCCAGTGCGACGGCAGATCGGTGGCTCGAAGAGACCCCAGGAGCAGCTTTTAAAAGTTCAGTAGGCAAACGGATACAGGCTGGGAAACTTTCTTTAAGCGAATTACGTGCTTTTGGAGAGGTAGATTTCGTGTTTGGTACAGAGTAAAGGTGGAGTAAAGTATGCTCGTAGGTGATCAAAAATGCGCTGAGTTTGGATTGGACCCTAATGAAGTTCATGA
>JBGSQR010000207.1:0-8550 GCA_041737975.1 Geobacterales bacterium
TGAGGAGGTAGTTATAGAAAACAAGATCGACAAAGAAGTCCTTTGTCTCGGTGGAGATGCGCTGCTGGCGGGCAACAAAGGCGAACCCCTTGCCCAGTTCGAGCATGAATTCCTGAAGCTTGCCGATGATGGCGGTCTCCAGTTCAGCTTCCCGGAAGCCGGATTTATCCTGCAAACCGAGGAATTCAAGTACATACGGATCTTTGATGAAGTCCTGAGCGGTTGGAGCTAGAGAGGCAGTCTTCTCCTGCATTTCATCAATCAGCGGTTGCTTGTCACAGCTCATCAATAGGCGTTCGTAATAGAGGGAGTTTATCTGACGTTCCAGAGTACGAGTACTCCAGTTCTGGTCGGCAGCTTCGTTCATATACCATTCCATAGCTTCCGGCTTTTCAACTCGGATCAGAAGACGGTAATGGGTCCAGGTCAATTCGGTACGCAGTGAGTCCCGAATTGAAATAGAATTATCGTTAGAAGATATTCCGCGCACTGCGCGGAATATCTCAAATGCAAGAAAAAACTGTCTGAATGCAAACAGGTTGGATACACCAAACCCCTTTCCGAAGTCAGTCTTAATGCGCTCGGAGAGGCACCGGACCAATGTTTCTCCATACCCCGCACGTTCTTTTCCCTGCTGCTCTTCCTCAACAATCATACGCCCGATGTTCCAGTATGCTTCCACCATTACAAAGTTGACGGCACGATAGGCATTGGAGCGGGCACTGTGCAGAATATTTGCTATAGGCTGGTAGAATTCAGGACGCAACGCATCCCGCATCATAGCTGTGTTTTTTTCATGGAATATCTTCTTTGTCATTTTTCAACACCTCCTCACGGACAGCAGGCATTTTCTCCATCAGACTATTTACACCTATATTAACTACAGCTAAACTAGTGCCCTACTAAGTGAAAGTCAACAATGGAGGTTATTTCCACAACTATCAGTTACCAAAAGATAAAGCCCCCGATTTCTCGGAGGCTTTAAAGTTTTGCAATTGCTTTTACTCCGTACTGCGCGGCATAACTACCACCCGCTCCGGTACGATCTTGACAAAGCGGTTGCGACAACCGGCAATAACGCCGGCCAGCCAGTCAGCCTCTTCCTCCTGTTGGGAATGCAGCAGCTCATAATGATACTTGCCCAAAAGACCCTCCAGCTGGATCACGTCATCTTCTTCCAAATCGCGGATTTCCACTCCGGCGCCTTTGGCCAGGCGGCGCCGTAAGACCTCTCGGTTCATTCCCATTGATTCATCCATGTAGCAGTAGAGAGTACCGCCTGTCATACCGGAACAGAGCCACGGGCCAGGGTCACCCAGCACTACCACCCGTCCGGCTGTCATATATTCACAGGCAAATCCCTTCAGGTTAGCGCGACCGGCCAGGTCCCCCAGAGAATCATCTACGGGCGAAGTAATACGTCCACCAAGCACAACGTCGGCACCGGAAAGTCTGATACAGGCGCGACTGTCGGCATTACCCTGAATAATGAAAGTACCTCCCTGAGCGCCATAGGCCAGCCCCTTACCTACCGAACCGCCGACTCGATGACCTTCACGGTTTTCACCCTTCAAAATTACTATCTTGCCACCACTGGTGGATTTACCGACTCCATCCTGTGCGCCACCTTCGACGCGAATGGCAATATTGGGAATGGTGAAGGCCCCCAGGCCGTTGCCCGGAATCGAATCGCGATGGAAAGACAAAAGAGCCTGATTGGTATCGGTAATGCTTCCCTCCTGCCTGCCACGCAACATTGCTCCGGCCAGATGGGTACCGATGGCACGGTCCGAACTGGTGGCATTGTCATCTTCGTAGCGCACACGTTCTTCACCGGCAGCAAATGAATCTGAAACCAGGCTGGAAATCAATGAGGTCAAATAATTAAGCGGCTTGCGAATGATACGTTCCTCATTTTCAGCGTGAGGAGTATCCGCAGCAACCGGCGCCCTGAGCAGCTCTTTCAGATCCAGTCTATCCAATCCACGGGCTTGAACCAATAGATCGGTGCGTCCAACAAGATCCTGAGTACGGCGGAATCCCAGTTTTGCGGTCAGAATCTTGATTTCACGGGCCATACCACGGAAGAACGTGGTTTCGTAGATAACCCCGTTTTCCAGCACGCGTGGTACAAAACGCTTGAGTCCTTTCTGTTCCGCTTCCTCTGCGGTTTCAATCTGGGTGGCGATACCCACGTGACAAGTGCCCAGATGGCAGCCGCGACAAGTGGTACAACCGATTATAATCATACACATGGTGCCAAAGCCAACCCGGTTGGCCCCCAGCAGCATCAGTTTCAGCACGTCACGACCGGTCCGAGCACCGCCATCGGCCCAGATTTCCACACGATGACGCATACCAGCCTCAACCAAGGCCCGGTGCGCTTCAGCCACACCGATCTCGGCCGGCAGACCAACAAACTTGACGGCATGTTTGCGGGCTGCTCCGGTACCACCATCATAACCGCTAATGGTAATAATATCCGCCCCGGCCTTGGCAATGCCCAGAGCAATGGTGGCGATACCGGCCACTGCCGGCACCTTGACAGAGATGCGCGCAGTCGGATTGGCGGTGCGCAACTCTTCGATGATCTGAGCCAGATCCTCAATGGAGTAGATATCATGGTTGTTGGATGGTGAGATCAGCGATACACCTGGTGTGGCATGACGGGCTGCTGCGATCTTGGCCGTAACCTTGAAACCTGGCAGATGCCCACCCTCACCCGGCTTGGCCCCCTGGCCAACTTTTATTTCCAGAAAGTCACTGGAATTTAACAATTCCATGGACACTCCAAAACGTCCGGATGCGATCTGCTGGCCGCGGTTTTTGCGATACTTGCCCATCATGTCGGCAATTTCGCCCCCCTCTCCGTTCATGCAGACGATATTCAGACGGCGAGCCGCCTCGGCGTAGATCCGGAAAGGTGTTTCCCCCTGGGAGCCAAAACTCATGGCCGAAAAAAGGATCGGCAGATCGTGGTTTCCCACATGGGTATCAACCTCTTCAGGATCAACGGTCAACTCTTCCGTATAGTTTAGATCGATCAGGTGTCGGATGGCTGTGGGGTTTTCCCCCTCCAGTTGTTTAATCAGGCGCGACAGGTCTGCATAGGATTCTTCCATCTTGGCCACCTGCCCAACCATCTTCCAGATGCGCGGATAGAGTCGAAACTGGACCGGCAGAGCCTGTTTGTCACGGCCACGGGCTACAATGGAGCGGCTGCGATTTTCCTCTCCCAGTTTTTCCATGGTCAGTCCACCCGTACCGGAACCACAGAAGTTGGGAGTTTCAAAACAGGCCGCCAAATGGCTACAGAGACCGATTGAAGCAAAATATTTACCGTATCCACCTATTTCATGGGTTCCCATGGTGGAGATAACCTTCTCGACTCCCTTAGTTAACACACCCATGACATTTCGGATGCCGTTTTCCTGTTCTGCTGCCTGTTCCCACATCAGGTATGGACAAAGTGCATCTGCGCCCATGCCGATGGTAAAAATCAGGTCATGCAGATTCCGCAGCGCTGCGGAACGGACCAGAATTGAAGTACTGCGACGCAAACTCTGGCCACTGGTTGTTGTGGTTTCCTTTAACGCCTTATGCAGCACCGCCACCACAAGGAATGGATCAAGAAAGCTGCGCTGTGGACTAAAGGCATCACTATCGTCAATCAGCAGAATCCGGACACCTCGCTGCACAGCCGCTACCGCTTCATTGCTGAGACGTTCCAGAGCCTGTGTCAGTGATTCATTGCGTCCCATACTGCAGGATATTATCTTACTGCGACCGCGACCTGAACCGGCCAGTACAGCCTCCAGGGTTGTGGTACCGAACGTACGGGCCAGCTCAATTTCGCCATCTCTTGCCGCAAAACGAGACCCTCCTAACAGCAGTGGCACCTCCAGCTGCAGAGAAGATTGCATTGTGCCACGCATGCCCGGACGTGGCCCGATATATATCCGTGTTGAAAAATGTTCTACTTCACGCTCCCGGTCAATGGCCGGATTAGTAACAACGGCCACCTGTTCCTTAAAGTAGTCGGACAGGTTCTGGCGTGACAGGGACAGGGAGGCCAGCGGGCCGTCGTAACCGAGGGAGGTAATTGGATCCTGACCTTTCTGGGCCATCTCCCGCAGATTAGGCATGTCGGTTGACTTCCAGGCCAGAGCCGACATCATGTTTTCCTTGACCAAACGGGCGTTGCGGGCAAATGGAAGCTGTGTCAGAGGAGTCTGATCCACAAGTTCGCAAGCGTGACGCAAGGCTCGCGTTTGCGGTTCCAGTCGAACACGTTTTCGGAAAGTCGTCAACACCTCGCGACGCAACTCATGGTGCTGCAGCAGTTTTGGCGCAGAATCATAAAACAGGCGCACACCCAGCTTTTCTCCCGGTGCCAGTGGTTTGGGATCACCCAGTATTTCTTCATGGGGAACGACACCCAGCTCGGAAGAAGCAAACAGCTCCTTATCTGTCTCTCCAACCCAAAGCGGACGCAGACCCATGGCATCGACACTGAACACACACATGTCGCGATGACGGGCGATCAATCCGGCCGGCCCCTGGGCGCTGGCTGTCAGGAACCGGCGAAACCACGTGTACATGGCCTTCTGCTCTGGCTCCATCTGATCCATGACACTAAAAATAGGTGGAAAGACCATCTCCATGGCTTCGAAAAGAGTCATGCCGAAACTGTGGATTAATCCCTCCATGGTGCGGTTCAAATCCTGGGAATCGCTGCCCCCTTTAGTCAGCGGGATACCCAGCATGCGGGCTTCCTCACGTAATCTGGCAATGGTGTTGATCTCGCCGTTATGTCCCAGCAGTGAAAAAGGCTGAGCGCGCAGGACAGTCGGCAGTGTATTGGTCGAATAACGGCTATGACCAATGGTGACCTGCGAAAGGAAATCGCGTCTCTTTAATTCCGGAAAATATCGGCTGAGAATCTCCGGCGCACCATGCACCTTATAGGCCGCAACATCGCAGGAGAGCGAGGCCACCTGTACTGGAAATGTTTCCTCCAAGGCGACCTGCAGGGAGAACAACCGACCTGGCAATGTTTTGGGATCACCATCATGAAGAGCCAGCTGCCACATCAGCGGCTCGTCAGCACGGGCGCGGGCGGCAAGCTCCTCGCTACGTACCGGGGCAGGTCGTTCAACCAGCAATTTAATGCCAGACTCACGGATGCTTTCCAGAATAGAACTCTGAAGTTCAGGTTGACGTTCCAGGTCATGACGTTCGATCAGCAGGTGCCCAACGGCAAAACCTGGATCATGGGCAAGATCAGAACTAACACCAGCCCCTGCCAAAATTTCAGCCCAGATCTGACGCGGGATATCGGTCAAAATACCGCAGCCATCCCCTTCACCGTCGATCTCACCGGCACGGTGCCCCATCTTAACCAGCGCCTCGATGGTGCGCTGAACATTGCCATGGGTCGGACGACCAGCCTTGTTGATATAACTGATTATGGCGCAGGCATCGCGCTCTTTCGGCATCAAGCCGGATGGGTCAGGATCGTTAAAAATGTTTTTCATGCTGCCTCCAGTCACAATTCTCTCTATATATTCATCTATCATACCTCAAGTTTCCAAACTAACAAAAAGCACCCGTGGCTAGCCAAAAGTTTTAGACAACTACAAGCATGACTGCAGTGCAAAACAGCAAATATGCCAACAAAAAGTGGTCTCATTAAACATGTGGTTTATTTGAAATTTTTACAGGGCAGGGATATGCTTGGGATATTCAGACATAAAGACGTCATTCCAATTTTCCAAACAGTGAAAGTTATAATTAATCTATATTTCGCGAGATACAAATTACGCCGCCCACTTCCCCATTATCAAAAAGAAGCGGTGACTTCGTGGTTGATTTTCTGACAGTTGTACCATTTGGGTATGTGATTGTTTCTTCTTTGTTCTTGATCGATTTTATATTCTGCATAACCCATATATCATCTTCAAGAGCCATTTGGGCCTGATCATGGGGCATCAGATCAAAGTCGGTTTTTCCTAAAATGGTCTCGATGTTCAAATTGTAATGCTCTGCTTTAACCCTACTGGCACAACAGATCTCTCCTCCAGTAAAACCTCCCTTACCATCATGGAAATACTCTTTAATAACAAGAGAGTCCTCAATTTGATTCAGAATAATGTAGTAGTACTGCAAAGCTCGCATATTACGTCCCATAATATCCTCTCCGTTGTAACCCTATCTGTTCTAAATGGCTGGCTTAAAATTCAGTCTCAATTGATGGCCAAAACTCATCCTCATTTTATACCAGACATACCATAAAAAAATACAATTGCTTCCAATTATCTGCAAATGGATACTATCCATTTTATCTGGTCATTGCATGAGATATCCCAGTTTTCAGCAGAATAGATATACCACCATAATTTCCGGCTTATATCTTCGAAACAAATTGGACAGATAAAAAGCCCCTGATTTCTCAAGGGCTTTTGGATTTATCCGAATAGTGCAGTATGACAATCACTGTCAGATTCCTATAGCAAAGTAACTCTTTATTGACAGCGGAGCTTGATAATACTGCCGAAACCAGCTTCAGCACCAGCCTTGACGGATTTAATTTCTCCGTCGCCGCAATGCCATTCTGCAATATATTCCTTACCGCAACCTACAGCTGGATCACCAATTGTCTGATAATTGATTTTGTAATCACAGTTACTTTTACCGTTGCACTGCCTTGCCAGATGATCTGTCTTATTGCCATATTGAGCCCTGCAATTCATTCCGTATGACCCGGCAACAACCGTTATTTTACCTGTATGTGATGAAGAATAACCTCCATCTGCAAAGTTTATCTGACTGATTTCGGTGGTTGATTGTTTAAGACGGACATTTTGGGTTGAACCGTCTTTGAACGTAATTGTGAGAGTAGAGGCAGATGAAATAGATGCTATCAGCATAACTGTAATCAAGGTTGCAAGAAACATTTTGGTCATGGCGATTTCTCCTTACATAGATATGAATTTTCGTTATTAAACACCTCTTTGTTTATGTAAAGTTTTCTGTGTATTCAGTCAAGCAGAACTATTGATATGTGGCTAGATAAACTTCTGGAATGCGCTCCAAGTCAAACTATAGCGGCCGCCCCCATTCAAAATTCCGCCTGTTTTTAAAATATTACACTGAGATATCAAAATATGAGTTTTGCGCCATCCGGCTCTATCAGAATAGCGTTCCATGGCAATATCAAACTGGCAAAAAACAGCCGCTTTAAATCCAATAAAAATCTAATCACCCAGAGGCTTTAAATTAAAATGGAATGGCGCCAGGTAATTACAACGCTTTATATTAATAAATTTAACACACCAAAAGGCTCTTGGCATAATGAGTGCATCAGATCGAAGAGTGACAAGTCCATTTTAGGACTGATGTTTTGCGCCACACGCCAAAAACAAACGCCACTCAAATTATCCTTGAGCGGCTAAGATTTAAAATAACGACTTAACTCAATCCATTTAATGTTTACTTTTGTGGTTTTCTTCCACTAGACTTTAGTCAGTTTGAAGTTTTAGATACCTGCTCTATTTACTTTGTTATGCACATTTGGGATAAAGATATTAATCAAGTCGCCCGTTACAGGGTGAAATACAATTTCAGACGGAGGAGTTATGTCATTCAACCACTTTGACAGCCAAGGTCAGGCCATCATGGTCGACGTCAGCGCCAAGACACCTACATTAAGGCGGGCCGTAGCCACTGCCACCATCCGTATGTCACCTGCCACACTGACCGCCATCCTGGAAGGGCGCACCGCCAAAGGCGACGTTCTGGGTGTTGCCAGAATAGCCGGAATTTCCGCTGTCAAAAAAACCCCCGATCTGATTCCTCTCTCCCATCCGTTGGCCATTCACGCCGTTTCCGTTGACTTCAAGCCTAACCAGAAAAATGGAGAGATCATTGTAGAATGCACTGTAACAGCCTTTGAACGTACCGGCGTTGAAATGGAAGCCATGGTCGGCACCAGTATGGCGGCCCTGACCGTCTACGACATGTGCAAGGGAAGTGAAAAAGGGATCAGCATTAGTGATATCGCACTGCTTTATAAAGAGGGTGGCAAAAGCGGTACATACAAAAGAGAGGTGCAGCCATGAGAGCTGGAATCCTGACTGTCAGCGACCGCAGTTCGCAGGGAAAACGTGATGATTTGGGCGGACCTGGCCTCACCGCCTGGCTAAACCAGCAGGGCGTCGAAACAGTTCTTTACATGGTAGTGGCTGACGAGATTGACGAAATTGCCCCGCAACTGAGTAGTTGGGCGGATGATGATACTCTGGATATAATTCTGACAACCGGCGGCACCGGCGTTTCACCGCGTGATGTTACGCCGCAGGCAACCATGCAGGTTCTGGATATCGTCATCCCCGGACTAGGAGAACTGATGCGGGCTGAAAGCCTGAAAATCACACCCATGGCCGCCCTTTCCCGTGCCTTAGTAGGTATCAGGAAACAGACCTTGATCATTAATCTGCCAGGCAGCCCCAAAGGAGCCATTGAAAACCTGGCC
Source organism: Geobacterales bacterium (assembly GCA_041737975.1). Lineage (GTDB taxonomy): Bacteria > Desulfobacterota > Desulfuromonadia > Geobacterales > Pseudopelobacteraceae > JBGSQR01. The sequence goes on from JBGSQR010000207.1 coordinate 8,534, forward strand.
GCCATCTGGGCAGCGGT
>JBGSQR010000242.1:0-12690 GCA_041737975.1 Geobacterales bacterium
ATCCGACCAGAATCGAACGGGCGCCTTTCTATGCCGTACCGTTCTATCCATTGACGCGCAAGAGTATGGGGGGCGTTTCTATCGATCAGTCCTGTAGGGTACTTGATGCCTCGGGACAGCCGATTCCGGGCCTGTATGCCGCTGGGGAACTGACCGGCCTCGCCGGTGTCAACGGTAAAGCTTCCCTTGAAGGAACATTCCTGGGCGCGTCCATTATGACAGGTCGTGTGGCGGGGCGGGCAGCTGTGGCAGAGTTAGCAGATCAAAAAAAACCATAATAGGTCACACAGTTTTGCTCCCATAACATCATGGGTTGTTGATTAAATCAAATGCAACGACAGCGGTAACCAGATGAATTACAACGCATTACAAAACATGCATTAGCCGAAAGGTTCGACAATGAAACAACAGACAGCCAGAGATAAAATCGCCACGACACGCATTCCTTTCAGCACACCGTTTCTTCCCCTGGCCATGGAATTCATCGACAAGGGCGCGCACGGTTTCGGGTATAACGACCGGGAGACCGGCGGCCTGGTTCTGGCGATGGAAGAACTGTTTTCCTTTTACGTGCAACAGGTGGCTGCCGGATCAACTGTGGAGATAGAGCTGGAGGATCAGCGGTATCGCCTTGCGCTTTCCATTTCTTTCCGTATGACAAACCCGGACATGCGTGCTTTTAACCTGACCTGGCACGTAAATCCGGACAGCGAAGAGTCACTGGAACTGCTGGGGCCGATGATCGCCGCCCGCAGCGTATCCAGCCTGCGACTGGAATTTGGCGCGGACGAACGGGTTGTACTGCGCATGACGCGCAACCGGAACTATACTTCGGCCAGCGAAGTGGCGCTGCCGCCGCCAGGGGTTATTGGAGCGCTGCGATTGGCCGACCCGTCTCCGGATGACCTGAGGTATTTCGCCTCCATGCTGGCAGTGGCAGGCTCCAGCTTTGTTCCTGCATTTCTGGCCTCTCCCGGCATGGCGGTTGATATGCTGGCGGCCGGTCATCTGAAAGCCCTGCTGGTTACAAGCGGCGACTGGATTGTGGGGGGAGTGCTCTGGCGGCCACTGACCGACTCCTGCCTGGAACTGTACGGTCCTTACATGTTCAACGACGATCAGGATGACCTTGGCCTGACCATGCTGCTGGATGAGGCGGTCGGTCGTATCTCCCGTTCCAGCTGGAGCGGTATTGTCCGGCGGCAGGGACCATTGGCCGGACATGAGCGTTTTTTCGATTTTCTGGGCGAGCTTGAGTTGACAGGCAACAGCGGCATTGCCGGCAACTGTACTTATTACTATCGCCAGTTGAAAGAGGATAGCGGCGGTGTGGTGTATTGCAGCGGCTCGCTGATGACATTCCTGCGCGAAGAGTATGACCGCCTCTGCCTTCCGCGGCAGGTGCGCGAAACGGTTGTTGAAAATTCCAGGCTGCGTGACGCATCGGTGCTGTCCGTAGAGCTGGAATATGCGCGTTCCCTGGCTGTCATCCGGCCCTTGTGCGCCGGAAAAGACATGGCCGCCAACCTGGCGGCACACATAGAACTGCTGACCGGTGACGGGATCTGCAACTTTCAAGTGGAAATCAACACCGGACTCAGTGAGGATACCCTTTTTGCAGCAGCGCTGGAGGAGACCGGATTTGTTCCGCGTCTGCTGATTCCGGACGCCGGGCAGGGCGATCTGGTGATCTATGACCATTCTGCCGGGAAAGTGCTGTCATGAATCTGGATGCGCTGATACCAGACTATGTCCGCAGTTTTCAGGCGTATATCCCCAGCAGACCCGATCATCTGCTGATGCAGGAGTATGGTACCACTCTGCTTCATCGCCTGAACAATAATGAAAACCCGCTTGGTCCGCCCCCGGCCGCTGTCCGTGTCATTGCAGCTTTTCCTCCGGAGCGGGCCTCCATTTATCCCAGCGGTGATTCTTATGATCTGCGCGAGGCCCTTGCTCAGCGTTTCGGTGTGTCACGTGACCGTTTCCTGGTCGGCAACGGCTCCTGTGAGGTGATCTCTTCGGTCATCAAGGCCTTCTGTCAGCCGGGGGACAACATTGTCACCGCTGACAAGACCTTTGCGGTCTATGAGTGGGTGGCCGAATTCTCCGGCATTCAGCCCCGTCTGGTTCCTCTGCGTGACTATGCTTTCGATCCGCAGGGGATGCTGGACCGGATCGATCATAAAACAAAAATACTGTTTGTCTGCAACCCCAATAATCCGACCGGCAGCTACTGGCCGCGGCAGGTGCTGGTCGATTTCCTGGAAAAGGTGGGTGAAGACAGGATTGTGGTGGTTGACGAAGCGTACCGGGAATATGTGGAAGACCCGGATTACCCGGATATTATCGAGCTGATGGAGCGTTTTCCCAATCTGGTCGGTTTTCGTACTTTTTCCAAGATGTATGCCCTGGCAGGACTGCGCACCGGCTACCTGGTGGGGAGCGACGCGGTGGTAGATGTTGTGAGGCGCACCAGCGTGGCGTATTCTGTCAATGTTCAGGCCCAGCAGGCAGCCTTGGCGGCGCTTTCCGACGATACTGCTCATATAGCCGCCACCCGTGCGCTGACGCGTGAGGGAAAGTCTTTTCTCCGCCGGATCTGCCATGATCTTGATCTGGAAACCGTCGGCGGCGAAGGTAATTATCTGATGATCAAGTCGCCGATCAACGACATGCTGATGTACCGGCGCCTGATGAAGCGCGGAATGATGGTGCGCACCATGACTGGGTTCAGGTTTCCGGGGTGGATTAGGGTTACACTGCGTGAGATGGCGGTGATGGAGAGTTTTGCCGAGGCGCTGGGAGAAGAAATCAAGGCGATCCGCAAATGATCTTAAATCAAAACATAGCACGCGGATAAACATCGGATAACGTCTGATAAGAATCTGATTTAGACCCAAGAATTTGAATCCGAATTTATCAGATTTGATCCGTGTGAAGCCGTCTTTGTTATTGAATTATTTTATGACTGTTTGGGGAGGTATAATGCTTCATGAAGAACTGACCAATACGATCATTTGCGCTTTTTATAATGTCTATAACTCGCTTGGTCGAGGCTTTTTGGAAAAGGTATACGAGAATGCTCTTGCTATTGAGTTGAAAAAATATGCTTTGTCTGTAAAACAACAAAAGCCGGTAAGCGTATATTATGAAGGTGAACGTGTTGGCGATTACTTTGCCGATATTATTGTAAATGATCTGATTATTCTGGAACTGAAGGTGGCTGAAACTATAAAAAATGAGCACTTGGCTCAACTGACAAATTATCTTAAGGCAACAGAGACAGAAGTTGGTTTATTACTGAACTTTGGTGCTAAGCCAGAGTTTAAGAGAGTTGTATTTGGTAATAAGGACAAAATAATTTCACGCGGATAAACATCGGATAACGTCTGATAAAAATCTGCTTTACACAAAAAGCAGTTTGATCCGATTTTTAATCCGAATTTATCAGATTTGATCCGCGTGAAGCCGTTTTTGTTTTCTTGAATGCATACAGTGTTCTTAATAAAAGGTGTCCGAAATGACAACAGAGCTAAAACCACTTGAAATAGGCAAACCGGAAATACGCGGAGATGCGGCTGCAAAGGCGTCCGGCAGGGAACTCTTCAGTGCGGACTATTATTCGGACGATCTGATCTGGGCCGGTGCGGTGCGGGCCGGTGTTGCCAGCGGCCGGTTATTGGCGGTGGACGCCAAAGCAGCGCTGGCCGTGCCTGGCGTGCTCAAGGTGTTGACGTCAGCCGATGTGCCGGGGCCTAACCGGCATGGCATCATTCACAAGGATATGCCGGTGCTGGTTGATGACCGGATATGCTATGTCGGTGATGCGGTGGCCCTGGTGCTGGCGGAAACACGCCAGGCGTTGAAGCTGGCTATCTCTCTGGTGAAGTGTGAAATCGAGAAAACACCCGGCGTCTTTGATCCTGAAACTGCCATGGCAACAGACGGCCCGCAGCTTCATGAGGCATTCCCGGGAAATATCCTGATGGAGGCCGAGATCCGCAAAGGGGATGCGCCAGCCGCACTGGCCGGGTGTGACGTGGTTGTGGAGGGGGAGTTTTCCACCCCGGTGCAGGCCCACGCATTTCTGGAGACGGAGAACGGATTGGCGAGGATGGAGGAGGACGGCGGCATCTCCATGACGATCTCTACCCAGTCCCCATTCCGCGACCGTCTGGAGGTCGGCTATGCCCTTGGAATACCGTTTCTCCGTATTCGTATCGCCTCTCCCAGCCTTGGCGGTGGTTTCGGCGGCAAGGACGGCGCTACGGTGCAGTGCCTGCTGGCGCTGGCCGCGCTGCATAGCAATGGCCGGACAGTCAAGATGCAGTGGGATCGGGAGGAAAATCTGGCGGCAGGTTACAAACGCCATGCCTGTAAACTCCAATACCGGCTGGGAGCCGGGGCTGACGGAACATTGCACGCCCTGAAATGCAAACTGGTCTACGACACCGGCGCCTATGCCCATCTTGGTGGAGAGGTGATGGAGCTTGGGATGGAGCACGCGGGAGGCCCTTATCGCATCCCCCATGTGCTGATTGAGGGGAAGTGCGTATTTACCAACAACGCGGTGGCTGGAGCCATGAGAGCGTTCGGTGTTTGTCAGGCTACCTTTGCCTTTGAATCCATGATGGACCTGCTGGCGCAAAAACTGGGCATGGATCCGCTGGAACTGCGTCTGCGAAATGCCCTGGTTGACGGCGACACCAACTGCGCCGGGATGCGCCTGATTACCTCGACCGGAGTTTACGGCTGCCTTGAGATCCTGCGGGATCACCCTTTATGGCGGGAACGGGAAGAATGGAAGCAGCAGGCGCCTCCCAACACCATGCGCGGCATCGGGCTGGCATCGGTGTTCAATGCTGCCGGTTACGGCGGCAAGGTGCGTGACGCAGCTATCGCCAAGGTGGAGCTGACCACGGAAGGGGAGATAATAGTTCACAACGCCGTAACCGACATGGGGCAGGGCAATTCCAGCGCTTTTCTGCAGATAGCCGGGCACATTCTGAGTCAGGATGCGTCGCAGCTCATGCTGCGTCAGCCTGATACCGCAACCGCCTATCCGTCCGGTTCATCATCAGCGGGCCGGACCACTTACACCTTCGGCAATGCCCTGATCAAGGCCTGTGAGGAGTTGAAGGCGCGTCTCATCAATCGTGCCGGTCTGCTGCTGTTCATCGACAGCGACCGGGATCTTGAACTTGCTCCAGGAAAGGTGATCCATCCCCCTAGCAACCGGGAGGTGCCCTTCAGGCAATTGGCATTCTTCATGCCCTATGAGGACCGGGTTTGCATCAGTCAGTTCGTTGCACCTATTTGTGAAGATATACCAAATACGTCCAAGGGATTTTTTGTCGGTTTCCCCCATCTGATCTTCGCCTACGGCGCTCATCTCGCCCGTGTTCAGGTCGATCTGTTGACCGGGCTGGTACACGTCAGCGACTATCTGGCGGCAACGGACGGCGGCGCGGTTATCAATCCGGCCATGTTCGACCAGCAGGTGCAGGGAGGGGTCGCCCAGGGGCTTGGTTATGCCATGATGGAGGATTTTGTCACCAGTGAAGGCGTTGTACAGAGCCGCGATTTGGCAACCTACCTGATCCCGGGAGCGCTGGACCTGCCGGATACCGTCTCATGCGCATATCAGGGGCATGAGACAACCGGTCCCTTTGGTATGAAGGGGGTCGGAGAGGTCGCCTTGAACGGGCCTTTGCCTGCCATTGCCAATGCAATTGACGATGCCTGCGGTATCCGCCTGTGTCATGGGCCGTTGACACCGGAACGGGTGCTGTCGGCATTAACCGGTAAACGAGGATAGAGAAACAGTGGAGTTCCAGCGCATGACAGAGTTGCCGTATGTTATCAAACCGGTTGATGCCTCAAGGGTCAATCTGGTCCCGCAGGTATTCCGTTCGATTTACGGTGACAATTTCCCTGTGGAGTATGTCTACCATAGCGACCGGATAATGTCGGAAATCAGGGCAGGGCGCCTGAAATCTTCCCTTGCGCTGGATGCGGGCGGCATGCCGATCGGTTACATAGCCATGTACATGAGCGCCACCAATCCGGGGCTATGGGAAGCCTGCAACCTTTTGGTCGTGCCCGGTTGCGGTTCCGGTGATCTGGCATGGGCGCTTCTGCAGCACTACCTGCACCCGGAAACCAGGCTCGATACGGATTGTGACGGTATTTTCGAGGAAGCGGTCTGCCATCACTATTTCACACAATTGGGTTGTTCAAAGCTGGGTTTTGTTGACTGCGCACTGGCACTGGACCATATGGACGGAGCCAGTTTCAGGGAGCATGCCCCGAAAACCGGACGGGTGGCATGTCTGCTGCAGTTTTACGAGCGGTCCGACGTGCGCGAAGCAGGTTATCTTCCGGAACAGTATTTCGAGTTTCTTCAGGGGTTGTTTGCCGGTTTACGCCCCCGGACTTTGCTGCCCGGTTCAGCGCCACTGCCTGTGGAAGGTGAGACAAAACATTACGATAAGTCGTTTGTCGCTGCCGGTATGTGGCGGGTATCCGTCAGTTCCATCGGCAGCGGCTGGGGAGCTTTCCTGGATGAGCTGCTGGTTCAGGCGCGGTTGAGGCAGGTGGTAAGTCTGCAGATAGTTCTTTCCGTTGGCTTGCCATATACAAACGCTGCCGTGGAGCAGATGCGGCAACGGGGATTTTTTATGGGCGGGATTTTTCCGCGCTGGTTTGGCGCCGACGGCATCATGATGCAGCAGGTGTTGGGCAAGGAGCCGGATTATGACGGGATCAAGCTTTACGGAACGGTTGCAAAATCTCTGCTGAAGTTTATTCAGCATGATCGGGAGAGCGTGACAAAATGACAAACGCTTATGAGATATATCGTCTGATGCTTCGTTCTCGTTTCATTGACCTGCAGGAGGGCGAGCTTCACAAACAGGGCTTGATCGACTTTTGTGTATCTGCGGCAGGGTGCGAAGCGGTTGCCGCCTTCCCGGAGTTCCAGGAAAATGATCTGCTTTTCCTACATTACAGAGACCGGCCGCTGATGCTTATGCAGGGGTGGAAACCTGAGGAAATACTGGCATCTGCCATGGGGCTGGCGTTTTCTCCCGCTGGAGGCAGAAACCTGCATCCATTGCTTGTCTCTGCTGCAAGAAGAACCTTCAATATTTCCGGGCCGCTGGGGCAGGCGCCATTGCAGGCTGTCGGCGCAGCCCTGGCACTGAAATCCAAAAGCGACAAAGCAATAGTGCTTGCTTCCATGGGTGACGGCAGCTCACAGGAAGGACAGGTGCTGGAGGCCTTTGCCGAGGCAGCCAGGGAAGCCGCTCCGGTACTCTTTCTGATACATGACAACCAATGGGCAATTTCATACGCGACACAAGGCAAAACATTCTGGAGCCTGCCGGATGGAAGGCAGTTGGAGGAATACTGGGGCATTCCGATTGCGTATATCAATGGCTCGGACCCGGCTGCATGCGGCAGACTGCTGGAAGAAGCGATTACAGCGGTAAGAACGTCCCAAAAACCGCGCATTGTCATTCTAGCGTCGGCCCGCATTGGTGAGCATTCCAGCGCAGACCGTCAGGAAACTTATCGTGATCCGGATGAACTTGATCATGAAAGAACGGCAAAAGATCCGGTGCAGAATATGCGCAGGTTTTTGCTGGATTCCGGTTATGCAGAGGATGATCTGCATCTGCTTGAGGAAGGGGTAAAAACTGAAATTGAGCAGGCACTGGCAATTGCAAAGAGTATGTCCTGCCCTGAACCATGCCTAGAGTCATCCCCGGAGACAAATCCGGGCTGGAATAAGCAGGAGCATGCCCCGATAGCTGACCAGGGACTTACCATGGCCCAGGTGCTGAATGCCGTGCTCGCCAGCTATCTTGAAAGTGATCTATCCGTCTCTCTGCGTGGCCAGGATATTGAAGATCCTAAGGGAGATGTGCTGGGCCTTTCCAAAGGGTTATCGACCCGGTTTCCGGGCCGGGTGACAAACGCCCCCCTTGCCGAGGCAACGATTGTCGGAGCCGCCATCGGACGTGCCCTGGCTGGTGAAAAACCGGTCGTATTCATTCAGTTTTCCGACTTTCTACCCCACGTCTGGAGCCAGCTGGTATGTGATGCCGCATCCTTCTGGTGGCGCAGCGGCGGCGACACCGCCTGCCCGTTGATTGTACTGGCTCCCTGCGGCGGGTACAGGCACGGATTGGGTCCGTTCCACTCCCATTCGCCGGAAGGATCGCTTGCCCATATCCCCGGATTAAACGTTTTTATGCCATCCAATGCCCCGGACGCAGCAGGTTTGCTGGATGCAGCTTTTAACAGCAGGACTCCTACTGTGCTGCTCTATCCGAATAACCTGCTTCATAAGCCATCGCATTATGCGCCTTCAGGTGTTGCAGAGTTTTTTGTGCGACCGGGACAGGCGAGAAAGGTGCATCAGGGCGATGATCTGACCATTGTTGCCTGGGGCAACACGGTACCGTTATGCGAGGAGGTGACTCTTCAGCTGGAGGCAGCTGGGGTTATGTGCGACCTGCTGGACCTGAGAACCATCACACCCTGGGATCGAATAGCTGTGCTCGATTCGGCTCGGAGAACCGGGAGAATAGTTGTCGTACACGAAGACACGCTTACAGGAGGGTTTGGTGCGGAAGTTATCGCCTGGGTTGCAACCCATGTCCCAGGTGTCATGGCCCGCAGAGTTGCCCGGCCGGATGTGCTGCTACCGGCAAACAATGCAAATCAGCTGGCTCTGCTCCCGTCTGTTAGCTCCATACTACAGGCTGCGGCGGATCTCCTTGATCTGGATATCCATTGGCCGGATGGAGCAGAAGAGCAGGATGATGTTGTTTTTGTCCCGGGTCATAATCCGGCAGACGAGGATATCCTGGTTGGCAAACTGTTTGTGTCGGTCGGGGATTGTGTTGTTGAGGGGCAGACTTTGGCAGAACTGGAGGGGCAAAAAGCCATATATGATTTTAATGCTCCCCGCTCCGGACGTGTTGCTGAGCTGTTTGTCAAGGATGGCAACGTTGCCAGTATAGGCAGCCCCTTTCTGCGATTCGAATCGGAAAGAAACTCTGCCGCATCTGCAGTTGCTTGCCCGGAGATCCGCAAAAAGGGTGAAAAACAGCTGAACTCCGCTGCTACCGGCGGCACCGATATCAATATCAAGCCGCTCCTGCCGCCCGGTCCATTGGCTGCGGGGCAATCCAGTTCTGCAGCCGGTATTATCGGGACCGGCATATATCTACCGGAACAGTTTCTGGGCAATGAAGAACTGGCTGAGCGTTTTGATGTGACCACCGATTGGATCTATGACCGGACCGGCATCCATAATCGCCGGATTGTCGCGCCCGAACAGGCCTGTTCCGATCTTGCCATCGAGGCGGCCAGGCGCGCCATGACCGACGCAGGCGCTGCACCGGAAGAGATCGGTATGGTGATTGTTGCCACATCTACAGCAGACTACCTGACCCCAGCCACGGCAGCCATTGTCCAGAATGCGCTCGGCATTCCTGCGGCGGCCTGTTTCGATCTTTCAGCCGCCTGTTCCGGTTTTGTTTACGGCCTGATGATGGCCTGCAATTCCGTTTCATGCGGATTTACCCGCAAAGTGCTGCTGATCGGTGCTGAGGTGCTTTCTCACGTTGTCAACCCATTGGATCGTGATAGTGCAATCCTGTTCGGAGACGGCGCCGGTGCGGTGGTGGTCGGTTCCGTCCCGGATGGATACGGCCTGCTGGCCACGGATGCAGGCACAAACGGAGCCGACCATGCCGCCGTTCTGCTACCTGCCGGCGGAAGTCGTCTGTCAGCCTCGGCCGCAACCGTTGCAGAACAGTTGCACTACATTCGGATAGATGGCAACCGGGTCTTTATGTTTGCCATGAAGGTGCTTGGAGATTCGTTTTTGCGGGTAATAGAGAATGGCGGCCTGACATTGGCGGATATAAACCTGTTCATACCGCATCAGGCCAACCGCCGGATCATTGAGGCCGCCGCCCGTCGTCTGGACCTGCCGATGGACAGAATTGTAATAGACCTTGAACAGTACGGAAATACATCGGCCGCCACAATTCCGATTGCCCTGCATAACGCATTGACGGCGGGGCGGGTAAATCACGGAGACCGCCTGGTTCTTACAGGATTCGGCGGCGGCGTCAGTTGGGGATCGATTTTGCTTCGCTGGCACTCCCCCGGGAGTGACCAAATTCATAAAAAAGGAGACGGACAATGACAACAAGTGAAAAGGTATGTGAACTGATTGTAAAGATCAAGAAGGGGAAACTGTCGCAGGACAAACTCAAGCCTGAAGCTGATTTGCGTAATGACCTGGATATGGACTCACTGGATATGTCCGAATTGCTGGTGCTTGCCGAGGAGGAGTTCAATATCTCGGTAGACATCGAAAAAGCCCAGCAAGTTAAAACACTTGCGGAAATGGTCGCTGGTATTGATCAGTACCGGGCCGCCTAAAGGTTTGTCCGGACTTTTTCTGAAAAACAGGACCTTCTCTGCTTCACCGACTGAACTGGTCGGGGGAGCAGAGAAGACATCCAAAACATCAATCACAAACAGAGTGGAGTACAATATGCCGGAACGGCATTACACAATAAAGACCGTTTCCCAAACAGATGCGGCAAAGGTGGCGACCGTATTCCGTGTAATCTACGGCGATGACTTTCCGGTAAAGTACGTCTATCATGCCGACCAGATCATGCGGGAAATCAACGAGGGTCGACTTGCAGCTTCGCTTGCTTTTGATGAAGCAGGGACGCCGGTCGGCTATGTATCCCTGTTCAAATGCTCTCCAAATCCCAGACTATGGGAAGGCGGCAATCTACTGGTAGTTCCAGAGTGTGGCAGTGGCAATCTGGCGTCGATGTTAATGCAGTATTACCAGCAGACGGCAAATCTGCCAGACCGGCACACTGATGGAGTCTTTGGCGAAGCGGTGTGCCACCATTATTTCACGCAACTGACCTGCGCCAAGTCCGGCTTTACAGACTGTGCGCTGGCTTTGGATCAGATGGATTCATCCGGTTTCAGGGAACATCGGCCTGATACCGGGCGGGTGGCCTGTTTGCTGCAGTTTAAAGAATATTCGGAGCCGCATGAGCCGTTATACCTTCCGGAACGCTATGCGGCTATTCTGCAACAACTGCTGGCTCCACTGCGCAAACGCGATTTTCAACCATCGACGGCCAGGCTGCCGGATACTGAAGAGACCGTTAGAAAAGATGATCTTTACGAGTCAGCCGGTACTTGGCGGGTTTCGGTCAGCTCCATAGGTGCCGACTGGAACGGTTTTCTGGATGATCTGCTGCATGAGGCACGCGAACGCCGGATTAAAAGTCTTCAGGTCGTGTTGTCGGCATCCCTGCCATATACCGGCGCGGCAGTAGAATCGGCGCGGCAGCGGGGATTTTTCCTGGGTGGAGTCTTCCCGCGCTGGTTCGGTGCTGACGGCATCATGATGCAACAGGTGCTGGGCAAGGAGCCGGATTACGAAGGAATCAAACTTTACAGCGCCGCCGCTAAAACACTACTGGAGTTTGTTCGGCAAGATCGGGAAACTGTCCCTGCCCAAAGATGATAATTAAGTGGTTTTTAAACGCCAAAGGATGAGCAATGAATGATATGACACAACCTCTGATCACTAAGAATCCGGTGGTTTTCACCCTTAACGGCAGTGAATTGGAAATTGAAGCGCCTGCCGATCGCCGTGTGATCGATCTGCTGCGCGAAGACCTGGGACTGACCGGCAGCAAGGAAGGGTGCGGCACCGGCGAGTGCGGCGCCTGTACGATTCTGGTGAATGGCGAACCAAGGCTGGCTTGTCTGATGATTGCAGCCCAGTTGGCCGGAACGCGGGTGGAGACGGTGGAGGGTTTGGCGCAAACGCGGGACGGGGCGCTGGTTCAGCAGGCATTTGTGGAAGAGGGGGCTGTCCAGTGCGGTTTCTGTATTCCCGGCATGGAGATGGCGGCCACGGCTCTGCTGCGCAATGATGACAATCCATCACGGGACACGATCAGGGAAGGGCTTTCGGGAAATCTCTGTCGCTGTACCGGCTATGTCAAGATTGTTGATGCGGTCGAACGGGCGGCCCGCGATATCCGCTGCTGCCGGGAGGAAAAATGAGAGCGGTCCTGACCCCCTTTTGCCTAAAGGAACTTTTCAGCCAGATGGAACGTTGTCCCGATGCCATGTTGATTGCAGGCGGCACTGATCTGCTGGTCAGGCTGCGCAGTCAATCCGGTCAGGATGAGCGCCCTTTGATCTCACTTGCCGGCGTTAAAGAATTGCGAGGTGTCAGCAGGGAAGGTGCAACCCTCGCCATCGGCGCGGCAACAAGCTTCTCCCGCATCATCGCCGATCCGCTGATTGCGGAACATACGCCACTGCTGGCCAAGGCAGCCCGAACCATTGGCGGCCCGGCCATCAGAAACATGGCAACCATAGGCGGCAATATCCGCACCGCCTCCCCGGCCGGAGATTCTCTGACGCCGCTCTATTTGTATGATGCGAAGATCGAGGTCGCCTCACAGCGGGAAAGGCGGGTTATACCTGTTGGAGAATTCATTGTCGGCCCGGGACGGACTTTGCTGCGTGACAACGAGATCATAACCCGGATCCTATTGCCGCAAGCGACCTGTTTCTCCGGCAAATGTTTTGAAAAAGTCGGACGCCGCC
>JBGSQR010000251.1:0-2491 GCA_041737975.1 Geobacterales bacterium
GGAAACTGGTGAACAATGATCTCCTGGCAACCTTCCTCAAGAAACTCACGGACTATATCAAGGGCTACACTTGCTTCACCTGGTCTGGATACGGGGGCCAGAACAACATCCACTTCACGCAGGATGCGTTCGGCCTTTCTGGTCAACAGTTCGGGGTCACCTGGACCGACACCGACGGCATAAAACTTCGACATTATTTATCCTCCTTCCGGGCCGCAATTATGTAGACCGGATTATGTGCTTCAAAAAGTTTGAATTCAGTCAGCTTACGTGTTTTAGAAATATTGACGCAGGTGGCCTCGACAAAATAGCCATGATCCTCCAGAAACTCCACCGACTTGGTCAACGTATCGAGAGTGACCGCATTAAGCACGATCAGGCCTTCCGGTTTTAGGCGTTTATCAACCAGATCAATGATTTCCTCCAGATTTCCACCCGCACCACCGATAAAGACCCGGTCCGGATCCGGCAGGTCTTCTAGTCCGTCCGGTGCATAGGCCTCAATCAGCTTGACATTACGGGTACAGAATTTTTGCAGGTTTTCATTTATGAAGACCACACACTGAGGGTTGCGTTCCAGGGCAAAGATACGTCCATTTGGCATCAGGTTTGACGCTTCAATGGAAACAGAGCCGCTTCCGGCACCGATATCCCACATGACCAGGTCATCCTGCAGCTGAAGCTTGGATAGGGTAACAGCGCGAACTTCCTGTTTGGTAATCAGTTTTTTTGATGTCTGGAACTCATCATCATCAATACCGATCAAAGGATACTGTTTCAGGTTCGGCTCATAGGTTTTGATCAGTATCAATATATTCAGATCAGATGGCTTGAGTTCCAGCAGGCCACGCACATCAGTACGGGTAAACTTTTCAGTATCCATGCCCAGGTCTTCGCACAACCAGGCTTCATAACCTTCTGCGCCACGATCTATCAGCTCACTGGCAATGGCAGCCGGAGTATTAACCTTGTCGGTCAGAATGCAGGCCTTTTCTGCGGAAATAATCTTGTCGACAGCAGCGTGCATACCACGCCCATGAACAGAAACGAAAATGGCATCATCCCAAGGCTCTTTGATACGCGAAAAGGCGTACTGCATGCTGGTCACATTTGCAAAGATCTCAATCCGGTCCTTCGGCAGGTTGCGCAGCAAAAATCTTGAAATTCCAAAAAAAGCCGGATCACCGGATGCCAGGATAGCCACTTTAAGGTCTGTTTTTTTCAGGAAATCGAGAAGATCTGACAATGCTCCCAGCACCATTTTGGTGCCTGTAAAATCCGGGAAAATATCAAGATGTCGTTGATGGCCGATCATCACTTCAGCCTCAGAGACGACTTCAAGCGCCTTGGCGCCAAATCCTTCCCATCCAACTATACCGGCGCCAACCAGATATATCTTCTGCTGCGTCATTTCTCGCGTCCCCCGCTTGCCAATATTGTTTTAAGCCCGATAACAATTGCACACATTAGCATTCTAGCTGCAAAAAATCACCATTTATCACCGGCAAACCCTGTTTCTACCCCTGTTTTTTGCCTTGTAAAGAGCCATATCAGCTGCTTTCATGACCATTACGTTTGTTTTCAATTCTTCATCACTTTCCGCCACACCGATACTGATGGTAACCGATGCATATTCCACATCCTTGCGGTTGCCACGCTGTCCCCGGCCTTGTCGCTGGGCTTTCGGGCGATCTTGATTTCGTAATGCCAGGCTGTATTCAGCTATTTCTTCACGCAATTTTTCCAAATGCGGCATAGCATCATCAATTCTGCGGCCAGGGAAGATTATTGCAAATTCCTCTCCGCCATAACGGTAGGCCTTGCCGCCGCCCCCCACATCCCTCATCTTGCGGGCAACCATCTTCAAAACCTGATCACCAACTTCATGACCGTAGTTATCATTAAACTGCTTGAAATGATCCACATCCAGCATGGCAATCACATAGCGTCTGCCCAGTCCATGCATATACTCATTCAGTGCACGCCTAGAAGGAATACCGGTCAAATCATCACAAAACGCCATATTGTAGGAGTCCAGCAGAATACTAAATGTAATTATTACAGCTCCTGCAGCAGTGAATGAGATGAACATGTCACTATTTGCAATCCCATTACCAGCTATAAAAAAAGCAGCTAGTGCCCCCAACAAACCACCGTCAACCGGGGTCTGGCGCCGGATTGCTAGCAGCGCTATCAGAAAAAATGACAATGCACCAATTATCAAAGCGGTCTGGGGCACAATACATGTATTCAGAAACGGCAGCAGGGCATATTTTTTTGAAATGAGCGGCATTACTTCAAGATTGTAGTAGCTAAAAATCCAATAGGCGATGCCGCACTGCAGTGTCATAAAAACCAGTCGGATGCGACCGGCGTAAGAAAAGACCACTTTTTCTCTCATCAAACCTATCAGGGCATAATTAATCGGGAGTAAAATCACAAAGACATGATAAATGACACTAATACCGTTTATATTTGCAACATCTATAAT
>JBGSQR010000295.1:0-17866 GCA_041737975.1 Geobacterales bacterium
CAGGGGCCTTTGGGTTGTATAAGTGGGGTTTTGACCAGCTGCATACGGTCTTTCCCGATATACGTATTTTAATACAGGGGAGCGATCTGCTTGGTCCTTATACCTTTTTCAAGCTTGATACGGATCCGGTTAAAGTCAAGGAGCAGTGTGTGATTCTTGAAACAGCCGAGCCGTTTGCCCGGTTGCTTGATCTGGATGTTTATGACAGTAAAGGCCAGCAGGTGGACAGGAACGGTCTTGGTCTTCCAGCGCGTTCCTGTCTGATCTGCCAGAAGCCTGCCGTGGAATGTATCCGCCTGAAAAGGCATACTTATGATGAGGTTATTGTCCGAACCCATGAACTGCTTACGCCTTTCAAATATTGAAAAACTGACCGCCTCCCTGGCCAGGGGGGCGGCCATGGAACTCTATCTGACCCCAAAGCCGGGGCTGGTGGATCTGTCGGATTCAGGTTCGCACACGGACCTGTCTCTGGAAATCATGGAGCGCTCAGTCGGCTATATTTCAGAGTATCTGGATGAGGTCAAAACATCGCTTGTCAATAACGAGCCGTTTGAGTGCCAGCGTCTGATTGCTGTCCGGGCCGAACAGCGGCTTTACGATAATCTGGGTACTAATACCCACAAGGGCTATATCTTCCTCAGCGGCATGCTGTTGATTGCCAGCTGGCATGCGCCGGCAGAGGATGAAGAGTCGATCCGTTTCACGCTTTCAACAATGTCCATGGACTTTTTCCATTCCCGGGATGAGCATCTGTCCAACGGCCATAAGGCCAGGCAGAAGTATAATGCCGGCGGTATCATCCAGGAGTCGGTCAACGGTTTCCCGACACTTTTTCTGGAGGCGCTGCCCGCTTTCAGAAATGCCTATCTCCTGCATGGCTGCTTCATGACCGCCTCGTTTGCCATGCTGTCAAGGTTGATGCAAACGGTGGAGGATACCACAACTCTTCACCGTGGCGGACAGATCGGCCTGTCACGGGTCAAACGCGATGGGCGCAGGCTGGAGCAGATCATTATGGATGGCGGTGACTACATCTCTTTTCTGCAAGGTCTTAATCGCGAATACATCCGCATGAATCTGACCATTGGCGGCATCGCCGACATGGTTGGTCTCACCTATGGCTATCTGCTGGCTTGTGGGGAGATTGAGGAGAAAGATTCCATCGCTTACGGCCTCAATTTAGATCCCTTTTCTGATGAATCAATCTACCAAACCCCGCTGCTGCAATAAAGTGGAGTCATTTCATAGCCGGTAGCTATTTATAATTATGATAACTTTCCCAAGTTATGTGACCCTGGTCACAATAACTTCTTAGGCTATTCAGCTACAGTATCCTTTCATCATCATTAAAATCAAATTTCCGGATCCTGCCTTTGACCTGTTTACTTCTGCTAAACACATCAGCGGAATATATTTTTTATTGCATGCCTAGCTGAATTAACTCAAAAAAATTTAATTGTTTTTTTGCCTGATGAAAAGTATGTTTAAAACTTAGAAGCAATTGCAATGATTAAACCGGGTGGATCAAAAGCGCGAGGCATAAAATGACTCAAAGAACAGCCAAAAAGGAATCAAATCCAAAACGTCTGGGTGAGATTTTCCTGGAAAAGGGATTGATCAACGAGGTGACGCTCACACGCTCACTGGAACGTTCCCGTAATCAAAAGGCAAAGCTGGGGACATTGCTTGAAAATATAGGTTTGATTACCGGCGATGAACTGTCCGATGCCTTATCCAGCCAGTACGGTTTCAGGGTTGTACGTGATTTTGCAAAGTTTAGATACGTGGATGAGTTGCTGCAACTGGTGCCGGCTGAGATCGCTCAAAAGCATCTTATCTTTCCGCTTAAAATTGATGCCGGTCGTCTGGCAATCGCCATGTCTGATCTGACGGATATAAGTGTGTCTGCTGATATCGCAGTAAACAATAATCTGATTCTGGTTCCGTTTGTTGCGTCGATTGCAGATATCAAGGCGGCAATTGATAAACATTATCCTAAAGCTGTTACTCAGATCAGACTGGAACCACAAAAGCCCAAGACCATCATGCTGGTTGATGATGACAGGCTGATCTATACGATACTTCAGAATATCCTGGTCAAAAAGGGTTACAGGGTTCTGTTGGCGCAGAACGGCATGGAAGCCTATAAAATGGTTCTCAAGGATGTGCCGGACGTGATTATTACCGACAAGGTCATGCCGTTGATGGATGGGTATGCCCTGCAAACCGCTTTGCGTGGTCAGCCGGAAACAAAAAACATTCCCATGATTATGATTTCGTCCAGTAATGACAGCAATGAAGAGGCCAATGCCTTTGAACGTGGTTTTTTTGATTATCTGAGCAAGCCGGTCAGGGAAGCCACGCTGCTTGTAAGGGTTGAGCGGGCTGTTCAGTTTGCTGAAAACTTATAATCAGGGTTCTGCTTTGTAGCGTATAAAAAAACATGCCGAGTGCTGATAATGCCCGGCATGTTTTTTTTGTTAATCAGGATTGTTTTTAAGGTCATTGCAAAGAAAAGTGACTGCCATTATATCTGCATGCTGCGGTTTGCCTTTTATCCTAATCCCCCTCGTTTTAAATTTAAAATATCCCGCTGGACATAGCTTTATTCCCTCTGCTAAAGTACGCCTTCAATGAAGATAAAACGCCTCGAAATAAGCGGGTTCAAATCCTTTGCCGACAAGGTTGTGCTTGATTTTCAACAGGGGGTGACCGGTGTTGTCGGTCCCAACGGTTGCGGTAAGTCCAATGTTGTCGATGCCATCCGCTGGTGCATGGGGGAACAGTCCGCCAAGAACCTGCGTGGAAAGGCCATGGAGGATGTAATCTTTGCCGGCAGCGAGACTCGCAAGCCGTTGGGCATGGCCGAGGTGTCGCTGATCTTTTCCACCGAGGATGGCCGGGCGCCTGCCAAATATCTGGATTATGCCGAAATTCAGCTGACCCGCCGGTTGTACCGCGATGGCGAAAGCGATTACCTGATCAATAAAACTCCCTGTCGTTTGCTGGATATCACCGAGCTGTTCATGGATACTGGTGTCGGTACCCGCGCCTATTCTATTATTGAACAGGGCAAGATCGGCATGATTCTGCACTCCCGCCCGGAGGAACGGCGTTTTCTGATTGAGGAGGCGGCCGGTGTCACCAAGTTTAAATCACGGAAAAATCTGGCGCTGAAGAAAATAGAAGCCACCCGTCAGAATCTGTCACGGTTGACCGATGTGTTGGGTGAGATCCGGCGGCAGTTGGTAGCATTGCAGCGCCAGGCCAAAAAAGCGGAAAAATTCCGGGAATTTCGTGATGAGCTGAGAGAAATTGATCTGCTGTTTACTGCCGGTGAGTATCGCCTGGCCCAGCAGCAGCGAGCCGTTGCAGAACAGGATCTGGCAGCACTGAATGAACGGATCAGAACGGTTTTTGCCTCGTCTTCTCTGAGTGAGTCTCAGGTGGAAAAAGCCCGTCTGGAGCTGCTGGAGTCAGAGAAAAAACTGAACAGCGCTCAGGAGGAGATCTACCGTATCAAAGGTGAGTTTGGTGCGGCGGAGAGCGGGCTGGAGTTCCAGCGCAAGGAGCTTTCCGGGCTGACCGGCCGCATGATGCGCCTTGAAGAGGAAACTGCTGAGCTGGCATTCCGGTTGAAGGATTACACGGAACAGCATGCAATGCTTGAGCTGAAAAGGGATGCTTCGGCCGAGGAGGCTCTGCTGAAGGGCGCTGCGCTGCGGCAGGCGGAAGAGGAGCTTGCCGGTCACCAGCAGTCGGAGGATGAGCTTAATCGTCTGCTGGAAGGGCGGCGTAAGGAACTGTTTGCGGCTCTGTCCGAATCGGCCCAGTTTAAGAACCGTTATGAGCTGGCACAGAAGAGATTGTCCGCACTGTCGGAACGGCTGGAGCGCAGTGGGCGTGAAGGTGTTCAGCTGGCTGAACGCCTGGAAGTAGCTCAACGCAGGGTGCTTGAGCTGAACTCAGTACTGGCTGAAGTTCAGCAGGAACAGGAAGCCCTCAAGGTGCATGTCTCTGCTCTGCGCAGGCAGGAGGATGAGCTTAAGGCTGCTCTGCCGGGGGTCGAAAAAAACTGGCAGTCCTGCCGGGACGATTTTAGCCGGACATCTTCCCGGCTCCATTCATTACAGGAGCTGGAAGCACAGTTTGCCGGATATGGCCAGGGAGTTAAGGCGCTGATGAAGTCAGCGGAGCTGAAGGGCTGTTTCAGCGGGTTGCTGGCTGATGTACTGACGATACCGGAAGAGCTGGAGGCCTCGGTGGAGGCGGTGCTGGCTGATCGGCTGCAGTGCGTTCTCTGTGCTGATGATGCGGACGTGGTTCGTTCCCTGGAGTTTCTGAAAAGTTCAAACGGCGGTCGAGTTGGACTGGTGCTGCCTCTTGTAGCTGAACCGCAGAAAATAGCTGCTCCGGCTGGTGTTTCGGCTCTCGCTGAAATGGTCGCCGTTGGTGGAGAGTATGGAACGGTCGTCAGGCATCTGCTGGCTGGAGTGATGGTGGTGGAGGCGTTGCCGGAAGCAATAGTCCTGGCCAGAAAACATCCCCAGCTGTCTTTTGTTACACGTAGTGGAGATGTGGTCTCATATGGATCGATTGTTAACGGCGGCTCTGCCGATCAGGTCCAGAAGGGGATCATTCATAAAAAACGCGAGATCAGGGATCTGGAGCTCAAGGTAGTTGAGCTGGAGGGCCGGACAAAAACTCTCTCTGATGAACGGGACGCTTTACGAAGAAAAACCCAGGAAACTGCAGAGGAACTGAAAAATGCCGGCGCAGATCTGCATCGGGCCGAGTTGAAGCTGGCCGGCCTGCGTAAGGATAGCCAGCAGGCTACAGATGAAATCAGCAGGGTTGAAGAACGTCTTTCCACCCAGGCTTTTGAGGCTGGTAATCTGGAAGAGGAAAAGGAAGCACTGCAGGCCGAGTTGAAGCTGTCCCAGGAGCGGATGACAACTGCAGAGAGCGTTTCAAAGGGGCTTGAGCAGGAGACGGCACATTTCAAGGCAGAACTGGAACTGCGTCGCAGTAATCTGGCAAAGATCCGTGAACAGGTTACGGAAATCAGGGTGCAGGTGGCTACGCATAAGGAACAGCATGAAGCGCATTTGCGTGGTATTATTGATCTTGAGAACCAGCGCCAGGACCTGGAGCGGCGACTCGGCAGTGACCGTGAACAGCTTGAAAAAGGAACTCTGGAAAAGGTACAGCTGCAGGAGGCTATTACTGTCTGCACGGAACGTCTGGAGAGTCTGGTTATCAGTCAGGCCAGGGCGGAAAAACAGCTTGCCGCTGCCCGTGAAACATACGAAGAATATGTTGCGGCCCTGTCCTCCAGTGAAGCTGCTGCTAAAAAGTCACGCGAGGATGGGGAAGATGTGCGTCGGCGTCAGTCGGAGTTGAATTTGAGTTACTCCACGCTCAGTATGCAGATGGAACATCTGGAGCGCAGTCTGCAGGAGCGGAGCCGAATTACTATGACTGAGGCTTTGGAGAGACTTAAAAAGGCTGATTTTGACGAAGCGGAGCGCCGGATGCGCAAGGTAGAACTGCAACGCCTGCTGGATGAAATGGGTGAAGTAAATCTGATGGCTATCGAAGAGTGCGCTGCAATGGAGCAGCGCTATGATTTTCTCTCGACGCAGCGGGAGGATCTGGAAGAGTCCATGCGCAGTCTGCAACAGGCGATCCAGCGTATCAACAGGACTACCAGACAGCGTTTTCTGGAAACCTACAATCTGGTTAATGCCAAGTTTCAGGAGGTTTTTCCGAGACTTTTCTGTGGTGGCTGTGCCGAGTTACGACTGACCAACGAAGAAGATCTGCTGGAGACCGGTATCGAGATCATTGTGCAGCCTCCGGGTAAGAAACAGCAGAATGTTATGCTTCTTTCCGGTGGTGAGAAAGCCTTGACCGCTGTGGCGCTGATCTTCTCTATTTTCCTGATCAAGCCGACACCATTCTGTCTGCTGGATGAGGTCGATGCCCCGCTGGATGATGCAAATATCGGCCGTTTCAACGAGATGGTTCGGGAGATGAGCGCCATTTCCCAATTTATTATCATTACCCATAACAAGGCTACCATGCTGGTGGCCGATACGCTTTACGGCATAACCATGGAATCGCCAGGCGCATCGAAGGTGGTTTCGGTAAGATTGCATTAAAGGCAGGAACTGGGGACAAGGGACTGGGGACTGGAAAAAACACTAGTCCCTAGTCCCCGATCCCCAGTCCCTGATTTAGGAGAGTTTGAAATGGCAATACAGGCAGCACTGGAAAAACTGGTACGGAATACGCCCAAGTCTATTGGTGCGATTCTGGTGGATTGGGAAGGGGAGGCGGTGCAGGAATTCTGTTACTGCGACCCCTATGAAATTCGTTTTATTGCAGCACACAAAGCGATAATACTGGCAGCTTTCAAGGAGCTTCACGTTGATGCCGGGCAGAATGTTCTGCCTGATGAGATTGTTGTCACCTCTTCAGGGGTGCATCTGATAATTGGCAGCGTGGATCAGGACTATTCGCTGGTGCTTAGTGCTGACCGCAGTTGCCCTGTCAGTCTGGCCCGGCACCATTTTCGTGAAGCTGTATTGGAAATAAGGAAGGAGATTTGATGGCAGAGCAGGAGAAAAAAGGTTTTTTTCGTGGTTTAATTGAAAAAATCGGCGCTGTTGTGTCCGATTCTGATGATATTGTTTCAACCTCTCCAATAACTACAAATCCGGAACCGGCTCAGGTGCAAACGTCACCCGGCCTGGAACAGTCCAAAAAACCGAGTTTTTTTGAACGTCTCAAGGCCGGACTGCAGAAGACCAAGGACGGACTTGTGGGGCGGATTGATGCCCTTGTGCTGGGTAAGAAGACTATTGATGCGGATACGCTTGAGGAGCTGGAAGAAATTCTGATTACTTCCGATATCGGTGTCAAGACTACCGTGGAGCTGATTCGTACCATGGAACAGCGGTTGGGTCGCAATGAACTTAAAGATGGTGACGCTCTCCGTGCTGCGTTGAAAGAGGAGATACACAGCCGTCTCTGTGCTAATCACTCCCGTCTGGATATGTCGACAAAAACACCTTTTGTGCTGCTGGTTATCGGTGTAAACGGCGTTGGTAAAACCACCACTATTGGAAAGCTGGCCGCCCGTTTCAGTGCCGATGGCAAGAAGGTTCTGCTGGCAGCGGCGGATACTTTTCGTGCAGCCGCCTCGGAACAGCTGGTAACCTGGGGGCAGCGTTCCGGTGTGGATGTTATCCGCCATAAGGAAGGGGCCGACCCGTCAGCTGTTGTTTTTGATGCCTGTAAGGCTGCCATGGCCCGTAATGTGGATATTCTGATAATTGATACGGCAGGGCGTCTGCACACCAAGGTTAATCTGATGGAAGAGATGAAGAAAATTCGCCGGGTGATCGGTCGCGAAATTCCGGATGCTCCCCATGAGACTCTGCTGGTGGTGGATGCCGCCACAGGTCAGAATGCACTTTCCCAGGCACGTCTGTTCAAGGAGGCTGCCGGAGTGACCGGAATTGCTCTGACCAAGCTGGATGGTACGGCCAAAGGTGGCATCGTTGTGGCGGTCAGCCATGAATTCGGCCTGCCGGTGCGTTATATCGGTGTTGGTGAGGCGATTGACGATCTGCGTGATTTTGATCCGCAGGAGTTTACCGATGCGCTTTTTCAGGCATGACAAACTGTGTGTTACCTGAGGTGAAATGCCTATGGAACCCCGCAATTTCAGACAATTAGGGCTTGACTTCGCCCTATCCGGCGGTTATATTGATCTCCTTAAAAAGGAGACTGAACCCTTGAATCAAGAACTGTTTGAAACATTGGAAGTAAAGCTGGACGAACTGGTTAACAGATATTCTGCGCTGAAGGATGAAAATAACCAGCTGCGTGAGGAAAATCATCAGTTAAAGGCAGAGCGTCAGGGGCTCAAATCCCGGATTGACGGTATACTCAGCAAGTTGGAAGGTATTTAGTGCGTGATGCGGAGGCGCATGCGTGATGACGGAAATGCCGCAAACATGTGAATCCCTATGAAAACGACCCATATGCTTAAAGTGTTGGGCCGGGAGTTGCCGATTGTCAGTTCGGCCCCTGCAGAGAAGGTGCAGGCGGTTGAAAATTATGTGAATGAGCGTCTGCTCAAGATATCGTCGTCACTGAATAGAAACGATCAAGAGCTGGTTTTGATACTGGCGTTGCTTAATATAACAGAAGAATTGCTTGACCTGAGAAGTTCGCAGAAAATGGATGAAGCCCTCGATGAACGTTTGCGGGGGATGATAGACAGGCTGCAGTCAGCCTGACTAAATACCAGGTCTCTTCATGGAGATTTGATCATATATTCGCATTTTAATCAGTTTCTGCGTGTGCAGCCGGACTGCCCATGTTGCTGATATCTGTAACAACAAAGAATATATCCTCAAAGAAGGAGCAGAATTACTCAAAAGCACAGCAGCTTTAAGTTCTATAAGGTTCTGTCGCATCGTTGAGTCTTTCAGGTTCCTTACCCCTCCTTGTTGGACCTGCCTGCCGGTTCCCCGGCAAAATGTTTTATCGCGTCTAATCCATACCGCCTGAAACGAGAAGTTATGCCCAAGCGAACACTTCGTCAGCAAATGCTGACACAGCGTAAAGCGTTGAGTGGCGGCCAGTGGCAAGTGAACAGCCGGCTTGCACAGCAGCAGCTCCTTGGTCTGGAAGAATTTCTGGTGTCTGCTTGTGTTGCACTCTATTCGCCGCTGATGAATGAGATTGATACTGCATTGCTGCGAGAGCGGGCCTTTGCTGGCGGCAAGCGGGTGCTATATCCTTTGGTCTGCGGTGACCAAATGGTTTTCCGGCAGGTTGAAGGGGAACACCAGCTGGCTCCTGGCAGTTTCGGGATTCTTGAGCCATGCTCTCTGGGTCTAGACCATACGGCTGAAGCTGCAGATCTGATTGTGATACCTGGCGTGGCTTTTGATTTGAACGGTCATCGGATTGGTTTTGGCAAGGGGTATTATGACAGGTTCCTGCAGAATCCGGACCTTAAAGCCTGTCTGGTCGGTTTTTGCCATGATTTTCAGTTAAGGGATGATTTTATTCCAGCAGATTTTCATGATGTCAGGATGGACATGATTGTTACGGAAAGCCGTATCATCCGTTGTTTGAAGTAAACGGCGCCACCACGCTGGCCCGTATTCACATAGAGGAGGTTATAGATATGTATGAAGTTTTAATGCTTGTAATTACCCTTGCAGCAGCCGGAATAGCCTATTATGTCGGCAGCAAGCTGAATCGCAAGGATTCAGGTGAGATCGTCAGGCAGGCCGAAGAGCTGGCTGCCAAGATGGTCGATGATTCACGACGCGAAGCCGATACGATTATCAAGGAAGCGGAGCTTAAGGTTAAGGCAGCGGCTATTGAAGCCAAAGCAGGACATGACAGGGAAATAACTGAAAAGAAAAAAGATCTGCAAAGTCTGGAAAAACGTCTTCAGCAGAAGGAAGAACATCTGGACAAAAAAGTAATTCTGTTTGACCAGAAGGAAATCGATTTTTTACAGAAAGAGCAGGCAGCATCCAATAAAGAGCAGGCCCTTGCATTACGCGAGGAAGAGTTGAAAAAATCAGCAGAAATTCAGAGAGCCAAGCTGGAAGAAGTTGCCGGTATGTCTGCTTCGGAAGCAAAAAAAGAGCTGATGGATTTGATGGAAGAAGAAGCCAAGCATGATGTGGCCAAGCGTATCAAGGTGCTGGAAGAAGAAGCGCGCGAAACGGCTGATAATAAGGCTAAAGAGATAATATCACTGGCCATTCAGCGTTATGCCGGTGAATACGTTGCAGAAAAGACGGTCTCGGTTGTGCCGCTGCCTTCGGATGAAATGAAGGGGCGCATCATCGGACGCGAAGGACGTAATATTCGCGCTCTGGAAGCTGCAACCGGCATCGACCTGATCATTGATGATACGCCGGAGGCGGTCATTCTGTCCGGTTTCAATCCAGTTCGTCGTGAAATCGCCCGTTTGTCTCTGGAGAAACTGATCGGAGACGGTCGCATACATCCGGGTCGGATAGAAGAGGTTGTTGCCAAGTCCACAGAAGAGATTGAGCTGACCATTAAGGAAGCTGGCGAGCGTGCCGCTTTTGACCTGGGAGTACACGGCATCCATCCGGAAATACTCAAGCTGATCGGACGTTTGAAATACCGCACATCTTACACACAAAACATCTATCAGCATTCTCTTGAAGTCGCATTCATCTGCGGCATCATGGCCGCTGAACTGGGTATAAATGTAAAACAGGCCAAGCGTGCCGGATTGCTGCATGACCTGGGCAAGGCTGTTGACCATGAGGTTGAAGGATCACATGCTGTCATCGGTGCTGATCTGGCCCGTAAATACGGCGAGTCAGCCAAGATTGTGCATGCCATCATGGCCCATCACGAAGATGAAAAGCCGAACAGCGTTCTTGCCGTTCTGGTACAGGCGGCTGATGCACTTTCTGGCGCCCGCCCAGGTGCCCGTCGTGAAATGATGGAAACCTATGTCAAGCGCCTGGCTGACCTGGAGCGTATTGCCACCTCCTTTAACGGTGTCAGTAATTCATTTGCAATTCAGGCCGGTCGCGAGATCCGCGTTATGGTTTCCAGTGAAACCGTTACGGATGATCAGTCTTTGATCATGGCTCGCGACATTGCCAAGAAAATTGAGGCAGAAATGACCTATCCGGGTCAAATTAAAGTTAATGTTATACGAGAAACGAGAGCAGTTGAGTATGCCCGTTAAAATATTATTTATAGGCGATATCATCGGCAAGCCGGGCCGCCAGGCACTTTCCAGAGAGCTGGATCGTCTGGTGGACCGGCATTGTGTTGACCTTGTCATTGCCAATGGTGAAAACGCATCAGGTGGTTTCGGCCTGACTCTTGAAACAGTCAAAGAGCTTTTTGAACTGGGTGTCAACTGTATTACCAGCGGTAATCATATCTGGGACAAGAAGGAACAGGTTCCCCTTGTTCTTGCCAATCCGCGCATTGTCCGTCCGGCCAATTATCCGGAAGGTACTCCTGGTCGTGGCAGCATGATTGTTACCACCCCAGGTGGAATCAAGGTGGGTGTGCTGAATCTGGAAGGTCGGATTTACATGAAAAACCTGGATTGCCCTTTCCGTGTTGCAGATCGCGAAATTGAACTGCTCAAGAAGGAAACTCCGATTGTTTTTGTGGATTTTCATGCCGAAGCCACATCGGAAAAAGCTTCACTGGGCTGGTATCTGGATGGGCGCGTCAGTGCTGTTGTCGGGACTCATACCCATGTACAGACAGCCGATGAGCGGGTTCTGACCCAGGGCACCGCTTATATGACCGATGCCGGCATGACAGGCAGTTTTGATTCCTGTATCGGTATTGGCAAGGAAGAAGCGATCCGCAAGTTCCTGACCCAGTTGCCGGTCAAGTTTGAGATACCTAAAAAGGATATCCGTATAAATGCTGTTGTTGTAACGATTGATGAAACAAGCGGACTGGCTTTATGCATCGAGCGTATTGCGGTTTGTTGTTAAGACCAAAAACTATTGCCACAGATTTTACAGTTGTCTCAGAGAAATCTGTCTTCTGTACTGTCTGTGGCAAAAATGATTTATAGGAGTTGATATGACAGTAGCCGAACAGATGGCCGTCATTAAGCGTGGAGCGGTTGAGGTTCTGATTGAAAAAGAACTGGAAGAGAAACTGGAAAAATCTCTGAAAAGCGGAGTTCCTCTGAAGATCAAGGCCGGTTTCGATCCGACCGCTCCTGACCTGCATCTGGGTCATACGGTGCTGATTCAGAAGCTGCGCCAGTTTCAGCAGTTGGGTCACGAGGTTAATTTTCTGATTGGCGATTTCACCGGCATGATCGGCGACCCGACCGGAAAATCCGAGACGCGCAAGGTTTTGACCAAAGAGGATATTCTCAAAAACGCTGAAACCTATAAAGAACAGGTTTTCAAGATCCTTGACCCGGAAAAGACCAAGGTGGTTTTTAATTCAACCTGGTTGAACGAGCTTGGCAGCGGCGGGATGATTGCCCTGGCTTCCAAGTGGACCGTGGCCCGTATGCTGGAACGTGATGATTTTCACAAACGCTTTACAAATCAGCAGCCGATCAGTATTCACGAGTTTTTGTACCCGCTGGTTCAGGGCTATGATTCGGTTGCCATGAAGTCCGATGTGGAGCTGGGCGGAACGGACCAGAAGTTCAATCTGCTGGTGGGACGTGAGCTGCAGCGCGAATGGGGACAGGCCCCGCAATGTATTTTGACCATGCCGCTGCTGGAAGGACTTGATGGCGTCAACAAGATGTCCAAGTCGCTGGGGAACTACATTGGTATCAACGAGCCGGGCACGGAGATTTTCGGCAAGATCATGTCTGTTTCTGACGAGTTGATGATCCGTTATTACGAGCTGTTGTCCGATATGACGCTGGTTGAGCTGGAAAAGCTGAAACTCGGTCTGAAGGATAATTCCGTTCACCCAATGGAAGCCAAAAAAGCTTTAGGGCGCGAGATTGTTACCCGATTCCATGGCGCAGCCACAGCAGTTGAGGCGGAAGAGGCCTTTGTTAAACGTTTCCGTGATAGCGAAATTCCGGATGAGATGCCTCAGGTCAGTTATTCCCTGAGTGATGGTGCTGTTTTGCTGGCAAAGGCCATGACAGAATCCGGGTTGACCAAGTCTAACGGCGAGGCACGGCGCTCCATTGAACAGAGTGGAGTCAAGCTGAACAACGAAAAAGTATCCAACACCAATCTGGAGCTGACCGAAGCCGGTGACTATATTGTGCAGATCGGCAGACGCCGATTTGCCAGAATTGTTATAAGCTGATTCAGCATTGGTTCAACTTTATTTCCAGTTAATGCCCTGGCACTAAATGTGCCAGGGCTTATTTTATTAATGCATAAAGGGTTTAACGATGATTCATCTTTCCAATATCAGCAAGCAGCACGGCTCGCAGGTCCTTTTTCGTGAAGCCAGTTTCCAGATCCTGCCCGGTTCGCGCAGCGGCCTTGTCGGCCCCAACGGTGCCGGTAAAACATCGCTTTTTCGCATCATTACGGGTGAGGAAGAGGTGGATGCAGGTGAAATAACCAGCGCTAAGAAAGCCACCATCGGCTATTTTTCCCAGGATGTGGGGGATATGAGCGGTCGTTCTGCGCTGGACGAGGTTATGGCCGGTTCGGCAGAAACAGTGCGGCTGTCAGCCGAGCTGAAACAGATGGAAATGGCCATGTGCGAACCCCAGTCCGATGATGAAATGGCAGCCCTGCTAGATCGCTATGGAGTCGCCCAGGAAGAGTTCGAGCATCGTGATGGATACAATCTTGATACCCGTGCCCAGACAGTTTTAACGGGTCTTGGTATCGGTCCTGATCGTTTTGATCACCCGGTGGAGTCGTTCAGCGGCGGTTGGAAGATGCGCATCGCCCTGGCCAAGATCTTGACCCTTAAGCCGGATGTGCTGCTGCTGGACGAACCGACTAACCACCTGGATGTGGAGTCTATCATCTGGCTGGAAGAGTGGCTGGCTAACGAGTATGACGGTGCGCTGCTGATGACGAGCCATGACCGTGATTTCATGAACCGTATCGTCACCCGTATCATCGAGGTTGCCAACAAAACCGTTACTACCTATGGCGGCAACTATGATTTTTATGAACGTGAACGTGACATTCGCCTGGAGCAGTTGTTGGCCAGTCACAAGCGTCAGCAGGATATGCTGGCCAAGGAAGAGGAATTCATTGCCCGCTTCGCCGCCCGTGCTTCCCATGCAGCCCAGGTTCAGTCCAGAGTGAAAAAGATCGAGAAAATCGAGCGTATCGAGATCCCACCGGAAGAGCGCACCGTCCGTTTTGATTTCAATGAGCCGCCGCGCAGCGGTGATGATGTTGTGGCAATGGACAGTCTTGCCAAGGTCTGGATTACGCCTGATAACAAGGAACATCCGGTTTTCAGCGGTGTTTCCGGGACTATTCGCAGGGGTAACAAGATCGCTCTGGTCGGGGTCAACGGTGCCGGTAAATCAACTTTTCTGAAAATGCTGGCCGGCGAAACAGACCCAACATCAGGTTCATTTAATCTGGGCGCTAATGTGGAGCTGGGATATTTCAGTCAGCACGCCATGGAGCTGCTTGATCCACGCAAAACGGTCTTTGAAACACTGCAGGATGCCATGCCCATGTCTAACATCGGTGTTATCCGAAATTTGCTGGGTGCTTTTTTGTTTTCCGGAGATGCCGTTGATAAGAAAATAGAAAATCTTTCCGGTGGAGAGAAGAGCCGCGTTGTGCTGGCGACACTGCTGGCACGTCCGATTAATTTCCTGGTTCTGGATGAACCGACAAACCATCTGGATATCCGCTCCCGCGAAATGCTGCTGGAGGCGCTTAAAAACTTCAGCGGAACGGTTCTGCTGGTCAGTCACGACCGCCACTTTCTGAGGTTGCTGGTGGATCGGGTTTTTGAGATTGATCATGGCGAGATGCGTGTTTATGAGGGGACTTACGAGTATTATCTAAGTAAAACACATACCCATCACTAATACCGTAAATATTTATTATTCATGGTTTGATTTAAAAGATTGACATCAGTGAACTGACGCTGTTATCTTATCACTTGTCCGCGGATTTATCCCGGAACAATTAAACGAGCAGTATCAGGAGAAGTTGCACATGGTAAACGGAACAGTAAAATGGTTTAATGACAGCAAGGGGTTTGGTTTTCTTGAGCAGGAGAATGGCGACGACGTATTCGTGCATTTTTCAGCGATTACGGGCGACGGCTTCAAATCCCTTGCAGAAGGTGATAGCGTCACGTTCGAACTAGTAAAAGGCCCTAAAGGTCTTCAGGCTGCTAACGTATCCAGAAACTAGTTAAAGAACCAGATTCAAACAAAATGGCCCCGGAGAAATCCGGGGCTTTTTTTTTCTTCAAATGCAAAGGAATCAAATATATCATGGCCCAACCTTGTATAATTTACCGCGCAAATATTCAGCTCTCTGACATTGATCGAAATATTTATGAAACGCTGCAGACAACTATCGCCAAGCATCCCTCGGAGACAGAGGAACGCATGCTGGTGCGGCTTCTGGCCTATGCCGTCTGTTATGAAGGTGATTTGACCTTTACAAAAGGCGTGGCGGCCGGCGATGAGCCGGATCTGTGGCTGATAGGTCCAGATGGACGAGTCCAGAGCTGGATAGAGGTCGGCTTGCCTGACGCAGAACGACTGATCAAGGCCAGCAGGCATGCCGAACAGGTAATTCTGTTTGCTTTTGGATCCTCCAGGAGTATTTGGGAAAAACAGCAGTTGGTAAAATTATCCGGTATGGACAAAATCAAATTGTTTGGGATTGAACAGCAGTTCATTTCAGCATTGATTACCACACTTCAGCGCTCCATCAACTGGTCACTGACCATTACGGAAGGTTCGCTCTATCTGACAGTAAATGCTGAAACAATCGAATCACAGCTGGCAATATTAACGGTTTGAATTAATTCCGATTTTAAGGAGTGAAATATGGATCAGGCGGATGCCGTAATATCTGAAGGTCGTGGATTCATGAAAAGTCGTGTGGTGCTGACTGCCGCCAAGCTGGATATATTTACCAAGCTGGATGATCAGCCGAGTAATGCGGAAGATTTTGCAGCGTCAAACGGCTTTGACCTGCGGGCAACAACGCGACTGCTTGATTGTCTTGTTGCAATAGAAATACTGGAAAAACGGGAAAATATTTATCATGTTACTGAAAACGGCGCCTTCTGTTCCGCCCGTCACCCTGAGTCAGTCCTGCCCATGATGCAGTATATGGACCGCATGTGGGATGTGTGGAGCAACCTGACAGAGATTGTCAAGCATGGCGGCGACAGTGAACTGGTACCGGGTATCGTGCTGGATGATTTTAACTGGAAGGCGTTTATCGGTGGAATGCATGTTATTGGCCGCAAAATGGCAGGAACAGTTGCCGGCGATTACGACCTGAGCCGGTTTAAGAAAATGCTCGATATCGGTGGTGCTTCCGGTACATATTCGATCGCTTTCCTGAAACAGAACCCGGCCATGAGTGGTGTGTTGTTTGATCTGCCAAATGTAATTCCAATGGCCAGGGAACGTCTGATTGAAGAGGGAATGACTGAAAGGATCGCACTGGTGGAAGGGGATTTCTATCTGGATGAACTTCCGGCCGGCTGCGACCTGGCACTGCTTTCAGCCATTATTCACCAGAATAATCCGGCCAGGAACCTGGAACTGTACAAAAAGATATTCAGATGTCTGGAGCCGGGCGGCAAAATTCTGATCCGCGATCATATTATGGATGAGAGTCGCACCAGTCCGCCGGCCGGAGCCATGTTTGCCATTAATATGCTGGTTAACAGGCGCGGTGGTGATACATACACGATGAATGAGGTCCAGGACGGACTGAAACAGGCCGGGTTTGTAGATGTAAAGCTAATCAGGGAAGGCTGGTTGATGGATGCTTTGGTGGAAGGGCGGAAACCCTGATGAGTAAATTTCTTGCTAAATTTCTGATATTGCTGGTGCTGAATATTATGCTCCTGTCAGCCTGTAGCCGCGTCCCGTTGACAGGCCACAACGATTCAATGCGTTTGACCGTAGCTCCTGCCATAATTGGGCAACAGGCCGATGATCTGCCTCTCGCTGCTCTGGCTGACGCAATAGATTATCAGATCGGTTTTCTGAATAAAAAAGTTGCTGTTACTGAATTCAACCTTGGTGGTACTCTTTTCTCCAAACAGGAATATTTGACCGGATTGAGGCGTGTTGCAGAGCTGTGCCGTCAGTCAAAAGACTCAAATGAACTGTTCGAAAAGGTCGCCAAAGAGTTTGATTTTTATGAAGTATACGGAAAAGATAACTGGAGTGAAGTGTTCCTGACCTCCTATTTTGAGCCGGTTATCCCTGGGGCAAAAGAAAAGAGTGACCGGTTCAGCCAGCCGTTGTATGCCAAGCCGAAAGATATCGTGCAGGTCCGTTTGAAGGAGTTTGCGGCCACCGCAAGCGATCATCGTACCCTGCAGGGGCGCATTGAGAATGGCCGGGTAGTGCCTTATTACACCCGCAAGGAAATCGATGGTGAAGGCAAACTGAGCGGTAAGGGATTGGAACTCTGCTGGGTTGACCCGGTGGATGCGTTTTTTCTGCAGGTACAGGGTTCCGGCACGGTGTTACTGGAAAACGGCGAAAAGCTGCGGATCAATTATGCGGAAAAGAACGGCCATCCCTATAAACCGGTGGGCTCGGTCTTCAAGGATCAGATCCCTGCCGGTCAGTTGAATCTGCATACCATTGAACAGAAGCTTCGCAGCCTGTCACCAACCGCCATGCAGCTGGCCATGAATGTTAATCCCAGCTATGTGTTCTTCCGGCTCAACGACAAGAGTGCCGTTACCTATATGGGTTTGCCGGCCACAGACGGCCGCACGATTGCTACGGATCAGCGATATTTTCAGAAAGGGCTGCTCGGTTTTCTGATGTTTGACAAGCCGCATTTCAGGTCAGCGGAATCGATTCAACCGGAAAGGTTTGAACCGGCATCTCGCTTTGTGCTTGATCAGGATATCGGCGGGGCAATTACCGGCGGCGGAAGGGTGGATTTGTTCTGGGGACGCGGGGCCGAGGCCAAACAATCGGCCGGAGTTATGAAGGACAAGGCTCGTATGTATTACCTGGCACCGAAGAAGAAGTAATTAAAAAAACACTGATCAGTCATACTGCGCCAACCACATTTCCTCTGTTTGTTCAGGGAGTGTGGTTGGCGATTTGGTTTCAGTTATTTGTTGTATTTGTTTGAATTAAATTGCGTCAATAAAATTATTA
>JBGSQR010000333.1:0-4954 GCA_041737975.1 Geobacterales bacterium
GGTATTAGCAATGACTGTGCCATCAGGTAATATTTTAATAACACATTGATTTTAATGCATTATTCAGAAATGATGGCACAAACATATTCTTGCTTTAATAAGCCTGCTCTCAATATGATAAGATGGGAAAAAATGATGGGATTATAAAAAAAGACCCAATATGCTGTTGGCAAAATTGCCAGGCATAGTGGGTCTGCTTAAGTGAAGGGCGAAGCTTAATGCGGATTATTTCATATCAATCTTTTTCGACTGGACACGCCTGAAAGGCGCTCGTTTCTGTTGCAGCACATTCAGCAATAGCTCTCTGGTGTTTTTGCAGCACCATAATAATTGCAGCAACAAACAGTGCCGCAAAAGCATTGACGCTACAAATCTTGAGTACAGTCCAGTTTTGTGAGATCAGATAGCCACCAACCGCTGGAGCCAGCAGCGATCCGATCTTACCGACACCATAGGCCCAACCGACCCCGGAAGCACGTATATCAGAGGGGTAAAGAACGGCTGCCAATCCCATCAACCCGGAATTGCCGCCATTAACAAACAGTCCTGTTATAATTGAAAAAGCTGCAATTACAAGAAACGTACTTGTTGAAAACCATCCAAATGCAATCAGACTGAAAAAAGCGAGTATAAAGGCAACTTTTAAAACATTCATTTTGTCAAATTTGTCCATCAATCGACCGATAGTAATAGTTGCCACGGCCGAACCAATACTGATGCATGCGAAGGCGATACTATACTGCTGTACAGTGGCACCACTTCTCTTCAGAAGGGTCGGCGCCCATGAAAGCAGTATCCATAGCAGATAGAAACTGATGAAAAACAGCGCCCACAACAGCAGTGTACTGACCGCGCGACCACCCGTAAACAAGTGTTTAACAGGTGCACCTGGCAACTTGACATCGGTAGAGTAAACTTCTATCTGTCCGTCCTTTACCATGGCCGGTGCAATTCTTGATACGATATCGCGAACCTTGAGTTTGTCCTCCGCCCTGCCCCTCTTGACCAGAAATGACAGGGACTCGGGCAGACAGAAGAAGACCACCACAGCAATAACAATCGGAGCAACACCACCCACAAAGAATACTGACTGCCAGCCAAAATTGGGGAGCAAATAGGAAGCTGATAGTCCTGCGACTACCGAACCGATCGGCATACCTGCAAAGATAGTCGTGGCCAGGGTTGCCCGCATTTTGGACGGTGCATATTCGGTCCCGAAAGCCAGTGCGTTCGGAATTGCCCCACCCAGGCCGATTCCGGCAAAAAAACGGAACAGAGCCAACTCTTCTACGGTGGTGATATAGGCCGTCATATAGGTAAAAACTCCAAATATAATGGCTGAGATAAACAGGGTGGTCTTTCTCCCCCAACGATCAGCCACCATGCCCAGCACAATCGCCCCGACCATCGGGCCCAACTGGCCGGCACTCAGAGCCAGACCAAGTGCGGAGGGCTTGGAATTCAAATGTTCTGCAATCTTGGGCAGCGCCACCCCAATAACCGTCAGGTCAAAACCGTCCATAAATACGATTAAAAAACAGAGCGAGCAGACCCATAGCTGATATGGTGTAAACGGACTGTCATCAAAAATCTCTGACAAGCTGACAGATTTACTCATGCATTGCCTCCATGGTATTAATAATTGAAATCATAGTAGCAGTCATCAAAAATGCACCGAATTATAATTATTTATAACGTGAGTCAGACGCCTGTTTGCTGTAATTGCTGTCTCGTATTTTTTCAAAAGTTGACCGTTTTATTTCGCAAACTGTCGGAGAAGTACAACCAGTGTACAAGGAATTTCCACCCCGCTTGATCGTTAATGTCCGATCAGGATGACCCGCCTGATTGTTAAAAAATGTACGCACTGCGCCTGGCCAGAAGGCCATGGTGTGGGATGGTTGAGAAGAATACCTCTGAGGAGATTGTTGCGTGGACAAGGTACTTCGTCGTACTTTTGTGACTTGCATTATCATATCTGTACCAATCTTGCTTTGGACATCCGATTCCCAAAGAAGCTGATGATGGTTCATTTGAGTCAGGCTACACAAAGGACCTCATCAACAGGACGAATAACTCCACCTGAAATCACCTTGACAAAAATACCCTCCTTGGGCATGACGCAGTCGCCGGCCTGATAATAGATGGCGCAGCGGTTATGGCACTCCTTGCCGATCTGGGTTACCTCCAACATACTTTCACCAATTTTCAGGCGACTGCCGATGGGAAGTGAAACCAGTTCAATACCTCTTGTTGTGATATTCTCAGCAAAGTCTCCTGAGTCTACATCAAGACCCAACGCCTGCATTTTCTGAATGCTTTCCTCAGCCAAAAGACTTATCTGACGATGCCAATTACCGGCATGGGCATCACCGATTATGCCGTAATTTTCCTGCACTTCGACATATGGCACCGGGGTCTTACGCTCTCCCTTTTTCTCGCTGGTGCAGACTGCAACCACTTGGGCCATATTATCCTCCGATCTGGGCCATGGTAAAATTCTTATGCACATACCCTTCATACGAAATATTATGTCTGGCCGGTTTAGCCATAACAATACCCCGTAGCACCCTTTCCAGTTCCAAGCGGTTAGGAGGTCTCAAAAACGGCAGCAGATCCGTTTTTTCATCCGAAAACAGGCATCCCTTACCTTTGCCGGTCGAAGTCACCCGGATCCGGTTGCATTCACCGCAGAAGTGTCCAGATACGGCTGTAATTATTCCGATAGAGCCATAGGCACCACGAATTCGAAAATCCCTGGATGGTCCGGCAAAGGCACCTTTATCCACATGCTCCAGGGTGTATTTAGCCGCAATACGCTGCAGAATTTCTTCACCGGAGATGCTGTATCGCTGCCATTCATCATCCTTGATCACCGGCATGTATTCGATAAAACGGATACAGTTGCCGCGCTTGCGAGTCAATTCAGCAAAATCAAGGATTTCAGAATCATTGACTCCGCGCATTACAACCATATTGATTTTAGGTGGCGGAAAACCGGCCTTTTCAGCCGCATCCAGTCCGGCCATAACAACATCCAGATCACCACCACGGGTAATGACTGAAAAAGTGTTTCTGTCCAGAGAATCAAGGCTGACATTCAGGCGCTGCACACCGGCTAAGCGTAAGTCCGCCGCCATCTTGGCCAACAGCGTTCCATTAGTCGTCAGCGCCAGATGACGAAGGCCATTGATTTCTGACAGATTGGAGAGAAAGTTTACAATGCCTGCTCTTACAAGCGGCTCACCGCCGGTGATACGGACTTTCTCAATTCCCAGCCCGATAGCAGCTTCAACAATCAGCTGCAACTCTTCATAACTGAGGACATCATCATGGCACTTCTTGGCAACACCGGCCTCAGGCATGCAATACGAACAGCGCAGGTTGCAGAGATCTGTCACTGACAGGCGCAGATAATTTATTGTTCTTCCGAGAGTATCAATAAGTTGCATGAATAATCCGCTCCTCCACAAAATCCGCTACCAGCGCCGGCCTGTTTAGATCAAGTACCGGTACATCAAGTTCTAAAAAACCATCACTGACCACCGCCAGTAAGGTTGGGTCATAGTCCTCACCTCGGCAAAGCAGGCAAGAACTCCTTGTTTTGCGATGCACTTCAATCTTGGGAAGGCCGCTCTTTTTAAATCCTTCCGTCAGCACAACATCAACATCCGTAAAGTAGGTTGCTATAAGTTCTGCAAGCGGGGGTTCTTCGGTGTGTTGTTTAATTACGGCAAGTTTGTCCTGCGAGGAAATCAGCATGGTGTCTGCACCGGCCTGGGTCAACCGGTAACTGTCCTTACCCGGATGATCTATATCAAAACGATGTGCGTCATGCTTAATAACGCCGACCCGATATCCGCGACTCTTGAGTTCACTAACAACAGCTTCCAACAAGGTTGTCTTGCCTGTGCCCGATTTTGCGACAAATGAAACGGCGTGCGTTTTCATCATTGCCTCTTAACTGGAATTGTTTTTGTCAAGCGACGTTGGCACTCGACTTGATTCTCAGCCAAGGTCGCCAGGGCGACCTTGGCCATGTGTTTTTCTCTGTAGCATGACTGCTCGCTGAAAACGTTCACACCAGTTCACCTGTCTCTGCCTGTGACGCCTATCATTTGGGGACTAATGAGCAGTTACTTTGCATGACTTCCATCACAGAATGGCGGATTTTTTGTCAATCCGCAGTTACACAGATGTACTTGCTTTTTTTCCGTAACCTCGAATGAAAGCGGTGCTTTTCCACTCCCGACATGTGAATCATCGCAAAATGGCATTTTTGAGGATTTGCCGCAGGTACAACGACGGTAGGTACCCGGCTCCAGCTCAACAACAATCGGACCAGGCTTTGGTTCTTCGCCCATCGGAGATTTGCAGAACGGGCATATTTTCTGCTTAATACCACCTATTGAGGCAAGTTTCTTTTTACAGTTTGGGCACTCCTGCGGCTTTGAAACTCCTGCTGGTCTAAAACACATATTTTGCTACCTCCCTTTTTGTTGCGGAAATTTTTAACCCGCTTGTTGATGTGAATTTATCTTTTAACCGTCTGTAAACATGTTATCCATCAAGCACGACCACTACTGCAGAACTAGACTTAGCAACGAGCGTGCCATCTACAAAAAACCTGTTATTACAGATTGTTAAATAAAATACCAACCCTCAGATGTTCTTATTTTAATAAGGCACATCTCAATATGATAAGCTCTATTCAGATATTTTTGCCCTCCAAATGTCAAATCTGGCAATACGCGCTTCACTCACTCATATTTTGCATTTATTGAATAAATTCACTGCATGATCAATTTTAGGAACATTTCGTGAATGTATTTTGAGTGTGGTACCATGTTGTCTATTTGATTTATAAATGCGTGTAATTGCCGTTCACACTTAACATTGACAACTAAAACCGATTCAACCGCATAAAACTATATACTTACGATGCAATCCGATT
>JBGSQR010000359.1:0-9379 GCA_041737975.1 Geobacterales bacterium
GGTCCCACCGGCAGCGGTAAGTCCACAACGCTCTATGCCGCTCTGAATAAGGTTAACTCCAGCGAAAAGAATATTATTACTATCGAAGATCCCATCGAGTATCAGATCAAAGGGATTGGCCAGATTCAGGTCAACCCGAAAATTGATTTGACCTTTGCCAGTGGTCTACGCTCGATCTTGCGTCAGGACCCGGACATTATCATGGTTGGTGAGATTCGTGATACTGAGACGGCAGAAATTGCCATCCAGGCCAGCTTAACCGGCCATCTTGTTCTCTCAACTTTGCATACCAATGATGCCGCTACGGCTGTCACCCGACTGGTGGATATGGGAATTGAGCCGTTCATGATTGCATCGTCGCTTTCTGCGGTGCTGGCCCAGCGTCTGGTCAGGGTCATCTGTCCGCACTGCCGCGAGTTCTACAAGCCGGAGGACCAGTTTGAGGGGATTGAATTGCCGGAACTGCTCTACCGCGGCAAGGGATGCGATAAGTGTTTCGGCCTGGGCACACTTGGGCGTACCGCCATTTATGAAGTTATGCCGGTTGATTCAGAACTCTGCTCCATGATCATCCGTCGTGCCCACGCCGGTGAAATCAAGGAATATGCCATTTCTCGCGGCATGAAAACATTGCGGGAAGACGGACTGGCCAGGGCGGCAGCCGGAATTACTACCATTGAAGAGGTCTTGCGCGTGACCCAGGACGACTATGTCGACGTTCCGTTATAAGGCTTACAGCGCCAGCGGATCGGCGGTCTCAGGAACTCTTGAGGCCGATTCCGAGCGTCAGGCGCTGGCACAGCTTAAAGAAAAGGGGTTGTTACCGCGAGAAGTCTTAGCGGAAGGCGCCACTGACCTGCCTACCTCGGTTTTTTCTTTCAAACGCGGTATCTCTACCGCTGATCTTTCCCTGTTTACAAGACGTCTTGCCACTTTGATCGCATCTTCGGTCCCACTGTTTGAAGCAATGGGTTCACTGTGCGAGCAGGAAGAAAACGGTCCATTGCGCCAAGTGATTTTACGGGTCAAGGACAGGATCGCCGAAGGCGCCTCACTTTCACGGGCCTTTGCTGCTGAACCGCGAGTATTCAATGAAAGTTTTGTCAGCATGGTGGCAGCTGGTGAGGCCAGTGGTGCTCTGGATATTGTGCTGGAGCGACTGGCGGATTTTCTGGAAGAGCAGGAGCAGGTGCGGGGGCGTGTTGTCTCGGCGCTGGCCTATCCGATCCTGATGGTGCTGTTTGGTGGCGGAGTGATGGTCTTCCTGCTGACAGTTGTTATTCCTAAAATTGTGGTAATATTTGAAGACAGCAAGGCCGCCTTGCCGCTGATTACTATCATGCTGATCAAGGTCAGTCATTTTATGCGAAACTGGTGGTGGTTAATGGCTGCCGCATTGATTGCGCTAATTCCGGTTTATCGCAAGGCCATGTTGCAAGAGCGGTTTCGCATGCGACGGGATGAGCTGTTATTGAAACTGCCGCTGGCAGGAGCTATGCAGAAACAGCTTATTCTATCCCGTTTTTCACGTGTTATTGGTCTGCTGCTCTCCAGTGGCGTTCCGATTATCCGCTCACTGGAAATTACCTCTGAGGTGCTGGTCAACCGGGTTTATCGCACCTTTCTAAGTGGAGTGATGGAAGAGATTGCCCAGGGAGGAACGCTTTCCGGTTGTCTGCGCAAAAGTCCGCTTTTTCCGCCGATGCTGGTGCATCTGATCGGAGTTGGTGAAAAAGGTGGCAATCTGGAGGATATGCTGCTTAAGGCCGGTATCGCTTTTGAAAGGGAGTTTAACACGCGGTTGACCCGT
The DNA here is from genome assembly GCA_041737975.1 of Geobacterales bacterium. Taxonomy (GTDB): domain Bacteria; phylum Desulfobacterota; class Desulfuromonadia; order Geobacterales; family Pseudopelobacteraceae; genus JBGSQR01. The sequence goes on from JBGSQR010000359.1 coordinate 1,811, forward strand.
TTGATGGGATTAATGGAACCGCTGCTGGTTATAGGTATGGGTGTTGCCGTTGGTATTGTTGTGATGGCGGTACTCTTGCCGATTTTTGAAATGAATCAGTTGATCAAGTAGCAATTTGGTAGTTTGCTTTTAAAAAGGAGTCGATATGGATTTTTCAAATATGCTGCATAAATTTACGGTTGTACCCTCTTTGAGCGGTGAACTGGCGGCCCTGCAACGGATTGCCTATAATATGTACTGGTGCTGGGAGCCTGAAGCTATCAGTCTCTTTCGTCGCATGGATCCTGATTTGTGGCAGAATACTCGCCATAATCCGGTGGAAATGCTGGGAATTATGCAGCAGACTACGCTGGAAGTGCTCAAAAATGATGAAGGCTTTATGGCCCACCTGCGGATGGTGGATGATAAGCTTACTGAATACATGCAGGAAAAAACATGGTTCCATAAAAAATACAACGGAACCTCCCGGATGAAGGTTGCCTATTTTTCCATGGAGTTTGGTCTGCATGAGTCTTTACCGATCTATTCCGGTGGTCTGGGCATTCTGGCCGGTGATCATCTGAAATCTGCCAGTGATTTGGGTATCCCGCTGGTTGGTGTTGGCCTGCTTTATCGCCAGGGTTACTTCCGTCAGTACCTGAATAATGAAGGCTGGCAGCAGGAAATATATCCGGAAAACGATTTCTACAATCTGCCGCTGATTATGGAAAGGGACACAAATGGTGATCCGCTGACTTTTGAGCTGGAATTCGGTAACAGGCATTTTCATGTACAGATCTGGCGGGTGCAGGTTGGTCGTGTGCCTTTTTATCTGCTGGATACAAACGTTGAATCCAACAGCCCGGAAGATCGTCTGATTACGGCCCAGCTTTATTTCGGCGATAAAGAGATGCGCATGATTCAGGAGATACTGCTTGGAATCGGCGGTATCCGTGCCCTGCATGCCCTTGGGATTGTGCCGAATGTCTGCCACATGAATGAAGGTCATGCAGCATTCCTGGCTCTGGAGCGTATACGTCTGCTGATGGAGAAGCGTGGAGTCAGGTTTAACGAGGCCCGTGAGATCGTCAGCGCCGGTAATATATTTACCACCCACACTCCGGTTGAGGCCGGAATTGATCACTTCCCGGCAGAATTGTTAGACAAGTTTTTCAGCCGCTATTACAAATCACTTGGTCTCAGCCGCGATGAATTCCTGGGACTGGGACGACAGAATCCAAAAAACAGCCAGGAAAATTTCTGCATGGCGGTGCTGGCTCTGAGGTTGGCCTGCCATGTCAACGGTGTCAGCCAGTTGCATGGCGAAGTGTCCCGTCAGATGTGGAAAAATGTCTGGCCTGAACTGCCGGAAGAGCAAGTTCCGCTGACTTCGATTACCAATGGTGTCCATACCCGCACCTGGATGTCAAATCACATGGCGAGATTGTTGGTGCGGTATCTGGGTGTCCGTTGGCTGGAAGACCCTACCGACCACAATGTGTGGCGTCGTATCGCCAGAATTCCGGATGCCGAGTTGTGGCGGACACAACTTAGTGGGCGGGAAAGACTGGTTGATTTTGCCCGTCTACGCTTGAAGGAGCAGTTGATCAAGGTTGGCGCCACAACCAAAGAAATTGCTACAGCCGAAGAGGTGCTTGATCCTGAAATATTGACTATCGGATTTGCCAGGCGCTTTGCAACATATAAACGCGGTACCCTGCTGTTGAGAGATCTGGATCGTCTGGCTGCAATTCTGAATAATACGGAAAAGCCGGTTCAGATTATTTTTGCCGGCAAGGCCCATCCACAGGACCAGGAAGGAAAAGAACTGATTCGTCAGATTGTTCAGGTCTCGCATCAGGAACGTTTCCGTCATCGCATTGTCTTTATCGAAGACTATGATATTGAAGTGGCCCGCCATCTGGTTCAGGGGGTTGATGTCTGGCTGAATACACCCCTCAGGCCGATGGAAGCCAGCGGTACCAGCGGTATGAAGGTTGCCTTCAATGGTGGCCTTAATCTGAGCGTGCTTGATGGATGGTGGTGTGAGGGATATCAGGGAAATAACGGATGGGCCATCGGCAAGGGCGAAGTATATCAGGATGTGGAATATCAGAATCAGATTGAGAGCCGTGCAACCTACGACCTGCTGGAAAAAGAAGTCATACCGCTCTACTATGATCGCGGACATGATGGTGTTCCTCGCGGCTGGGTGGCAACTATGAAGGCTTCCATGCAGTCGCTCTGTCCGGTTTTTTCCACTGACCGCATGGTGCAGGAATATACAGAACATTCCTACAATCCTTCCTACGAACAGTGGAGTCGTCTTGTGGCCGATGAACTCTCGCTGGCAATTGATCTGGCCAGCTGGAAAGAAAAAATATTTGCGGCCTGGCCGCAGGTGCGGATTGAAAAGGTCGAAGCGCAGGTTTCTGATGCAGTTGCTGTTGGCAGCCTCCTGCCGGTGTCAGCTCGTGTTTTCCTGGGAGAAATCCCGGCGGATGAGGTAGCTGTAGAAGGTTATTTCGGCGTACTTGATTCAAAAGGTAACATTCAGGGTGGTGAAACCATTCGCCTTAAACATTCAAGCGATCTGGGTAATGGCCTGCATCAATTTGACGGAGAGATGGAATGCCGGTTCTGCGGCAGGCATGGCTTCATGACTCGGATTATGCCAAGGCACAAAGTGCTGGGTAATATCTACGAGCCTGGATATCTGATTTGGGGATAGTTAATATTATTGAATTATGGCGATAAATACGGATATCCAACAAAAGGTCTTTGACCTGCTATCCCGGGCCTCCAACCTCTCCTTTGTCAGTGCTGAACAGGAGAGTGGAGGCCGACTTGCTTTAACCATTGGTCAAAGAGTCACGGCTGAGGTTGTGGAAGTCCTGCCGAATAATCTGGCCCAGGTAAAGGTCGGCACAAGTCAGTACAAGCTGGAACTGCCGATGGCGGTCCGGGCCGGACAAAATCTGGAAATGACTTTTATTTCCAGTGATCCCCGCACTACTTTTGCTGTTGCACGTCAGGGGGTTGCTGCACCCCCCGTATCTTTGACCGATGCTTCGCGGCTATTGGCCCTACTGGTCAAGAGTGAGCTGGTTGCGGATCCTCAGATGCGGACCTCTCTGCAAAGTGTCGGCGATATGCTCCGGCGCTCGTCCGGTGAGGCCGGTGTACTGGCGAACCTGATGGATGAAGCACTTACTTACTCGTCCCCCAGAGATGGAGTTACAGTAACTCCAGGAACAGTTGGCGGTTCCGGGCGGCAGTCACAGCCTCCCCTGACCGCTGATCAGTTCCGTTTGATTCAGTTCGAGTCAAATGCATCCCAGATTCTTCAGAATATCGCCCGCAATTCTCGATTCGTTCTGGCTGAAGCGGCCAGTTCACCGGTTTCGCCACTCCCGTTGATGCCGGGTGATGAGGTTGATGCGGCGGTGCTTGGTACACTTCCGGGTGGTAGAGTTTTTGTTCAGGTTGCCGGTGCCTCACTTGAGCTGAACATGCCACGACCGGTAAAAGAGGGAGATATCCTCAGGCTGACCTTTATAACCTCTCAGCCGAGGCCGATTTTTGCCGTTCCCCGCATGGTTCAGGATGTGGGGCCGGGGATGCTTAGCGAGGCCGGACGCTGGCTGAGTGTTCTGGAACACAGTGAAGGTGGTGTCTCTAACCAGCAGATGTTTGTGCTGGAACGTCTGAACAATGTCTTGAAGAGCCTGCCCGCTGACTCTCCTGCTTTTACCGCTATTAAAGACGAGGCCCTTACCTATGACACACTGTTGCGGGATTCCCGTAAAACCGTAGAAGCAAAGGATCAGGCCGGTGCAGCAGCTATAGCTTCGCAACAGGCCTCATTGCGCAGTGGCAACGGTATAGTGCTGAGTGATGATATGGCTAAGCTTCTGCAGGCCTTGATAAAAGGTAATCGGCTGGCACTGCTTGAAGCAATTAACCAGCAGGGAATACCGACCGGTTTTGCTCCCGGGCAGCAGGTTAAAGCTGAGGTACTGGCCCTGCTGGGGGGCGGACGTTTTCTGGTGCAGGTCGGCAAACAGATGATGGAATTCAGCTTGCCCAAAACCACACAACGTGGTGACCGTTTTAGTCTCTTTTTTATTGGTGAGGAACCTGATCCGGTATTTTTAATGACCAGATTCGGTCGACCGGGTGACTCCAAAGTCAGTGACACAGGACGCTGGCTGAGCGGATTTATTGGTACATCCTCTGAAAATCTGCAGGCCGAGGAAACAATCGGGATTTTTCGAACGCTTTTGTCAGGTCCACCGACAGATGCAGCAGAGGTCAGCAGAAAGCTCCAGCAGGGCTTAAAAGAAAGCGGCCTGTTTTATGAGTCGCATCTGGCGCGCTGGTTTGGCGGCGAATACGCCCTTGATGATCTGCTGCAGGAACCTCAGGGACGGCTTTCCGGTTTGAAGCAGGGGGCTGCTGCACACTTGCCTTTAGTTGTTACTGACAAGGGGCATTTGAAAACAGTTAATACGGCCATTTCTCTGGAAACTATGGAGGCCGCCTTCAATAAAGCCGGAAAGGTGTCCGATAGCGATAGTCTGGTTGACAGGCGTGGGCTGGCAGTGGTCCGGGAACAGCTGGAAAGTCTGCAATCAGGTCAGGTCCTCTATCGAGGAGAACTATTTCCGGGACAACAGATGGAGTGGTCGGTCAATGAGCGCGAAGCTCATCGAAACAAAGAAGGTCAGCAGGAGCGTGCCTGGGATACCAGTCTGAGTGTTGATCTGCCGGGACTGGGAGGCGTCACTGCCAGGCTTAAACTGGATGGGAATCGGGTGACATTGGATATTCAAGCTGGGCAAAGTGATTCGGTTACTCTGCTTGATTCAGGCAGGGGTAAGCTTGTGGAGCAATTTCAAGCTGCCGGGCTTGACGCCGGGGAGATCAGGATTCGCCATGAAGAAAGCTGAAAACGAAGAACGCAAGGCAGCAGCGCTCTCCTACAAGCAGGGCTATTATGCTCCGGTAGTAGTGGCACGCGGCAAGGGCGTAATGGCCGAAGCGATCATCGCCTGCGCCCACGACAGCGGAATCTATGTCCACGAATCGCCTGAACTGGTTAAACTGTTGATGCAGGTGGATTCGGACCAGTTTATCCCGCCCGAACTTTACAGGGCTGTGGCCGAGGTGCTGGTCTGGTTGTACTGGATGGAGCGGGAGCAGGTTTGAATTTAGCAATTGTTCCTTGTTGTCAGTGCTTGAATTATAGTATTAATTGTAGATAATTAACTGGCGAGTGGAAGTGCTTGCCGGATTATAGAAAAAGATCAGGAGACGATTGATGCAGATCAAGTTTGGTACGGATGGATGGCGTGGGGTGATTGCCCGCGATTATACCTTTGAAACTCTTTCCATGGTTGCTCAGGCTACAATGGATTATCTTAATCGTGAAGGTCTATGGGAAAAAGGGCTAGTGATCGGATATGACCGTCGTTTTATGTCCCGTGATTTTGCCAGACGGGTGGCGGAAGTGGCTGCCGGTAATGGGATCAAAGTCCGTTTGAGTGAAAGTTTCGCACCGACTCCGGCAATTTCCTGGGCAGTCAGGCAGATGAGTGCCGGTGCCGGTGTCATGATAACAGCAAGTCATAATCCGGCTGAATATAATGGTTTTAAGATCAAGGAAGGCTTTGGCGGATCAGCGCGTCCATTTACCACCAAGGTTGTTGAGGAAATTGTTGCTTACAATATTGCCAATGGCCGTCGGGTTGTGGAATGTCCTTATGATGAGGCTGTCAATAAAGGGCTGATTGAGCTGTTTGATCCTTGCGAGGGGTATTTTCATCAAATCTGGCGTTATGTGAATCTGGATCTGATTGCAAAAGCGGGAATAGCAGTGGTTGTTGATCCTATGTACGGTGCCGGGTGCGGTTATATTCCTCGACTTTTGCACGGAACTGATGAAATCCACAGTCAGGAGAACCCCTCCTTTGGCGGGCAACCACCAGAGCCGATCGGTGAAAACCTTAAGGAGCTGTCAGCACTTGTGGCTAGTGGTAAGTATAAAGTTGGGCTGGCACTGGATGGGGATGCGGACCGTATTGGTGCAGTTGACGAAAATGGGGATTTTTTCTCATCCCACTGCATATTTACGGTAATTCTGAGGCATTTGATTGAATACAAAAAAATGACAGGCGGAGTTGTTAAAACCGTTTCAACCACCCGTATGATAGATCTGCTGGCCGGAAAGTTCGGACTTCAATTGTTTGAGACTCCGATCGGGTTCAAGCATATTTGCGAGCTGATGCTGGAAAATGATATTCTCATGGGTGGAGAAGAGTCAGGTGGAATCGGAGTCAAGGGGCATATTCCCGAGCGGGATGGCATATTGATGGGGCTGTTGCTGTTGGAAGCCATGGCGGTCAGTGGAAAAGGTCTGAGTCAGTTGCTGAACGAAACCATGGATGAAATCGGCCATTTTTATTATCGCCGAATAGACAGGCATATTGATGTGACAGCCAAAGCACAATTGATTGAGCATCTGAGCGAACAGCCTCCAGAGGAAATTGACGGTCGCAGGGTTGTTTCAACCAATTTCAGTGATGGCTTCAAATTTATTTTTGAGAACGGTGACTGGCTCCTGATTCGTCCATCCGGAACTGAACCGGTGCTGCGGCTTTACAGCGAATCATCTTCGCCTGAGCAGGTGGATCGGCTGTTGCGGGCAGCAAGCATGCTTGCCGCTGCTTAATATGTGGAGAAAATGCTGATTAAAATACGCATATTGTTGCCGTCACGGCACTCTCTGCTATAATTGACGGTGTGCGGCAGTGATAAAAAAGAGATGATTTTTGCGTTTAATATGGTATTAAGTAAGCATTCAAAACAGCATATATCCACCCGGTAGGGGTCACAGAAAGAGGAGGATTTTTATATGGCAAACATTCTGATTGTTGACGATTCATCCACTATGAGGAAGATTATCTCCCGCTCGCTAAGACAGGCAGGGCTGCCTGTAGACGAGGTTTTCGAGGCTGGAGACGGCATTGAGGGGCTAAGTGTCATTGCTTCTGGTAAGTCAATTGACTTGATTCTGTCTGATATCAATATGCCGAACATGGACGGTCTTGAGTTTGTCAAAATGGTTCGCGGTAACGGAAATAACACCCCGATTGTAATGATTACTACCGAAGGCGGCGAAGAAATCATTCAGCAAGCTCTGGATAGCGGCGCCAGCGACAGCATTAAAAAACCTTTTACGCCTGAGCAGCTGCAAGAGAAGCTGGGAGGCTTGCTATGAGCCTGAACGCAGATATCTCCGCGTCGAAAGGCTTTAATGAAGGTGAGTTGGCCAAGTATATTATTGACTCAACTCAGGCTGTTTTTTCAACCATGGTTATGATGGATGCAACTGGCGATTACCCTCTTAAGGAGCCGATTAACCGCTTTCATTGCAGCATCACTGGTATGGTTGGTTTTGCGGGTACTTATTCCGGGGTTATATCTGTCCACTGCCCTGTTGAGCTTGCTAAAAAAATCACCTCCTCCATGCTTGGTATGGAATGTGATGAGGTCAATGACGATCTTAATGATGCCATTGGAGAAATT
>JBGSQR010000410.1:0-3516 GCA_041737975.1 Geobacterales bacterium
TGTAATCCAGTCCTTTGAGCCGTGATTGAATTCAAAACCGAGCTTGGTTTTAGATGGGAGGTCATAACGGACACCGGCATAGATAGCCCAACCGGTCTTGTCTGTTGGGGCTTCAGGATTCATAAAAGCGCCGGTCATCAGGCCCTGGAAACCGGCCTGGCCGGAAACATTGTCGTTTGGATGGGTAACGCTCAACCCAACATCAGCAAACATATTCAAACTGCCCGGACCAATGTTTTTAAGCGTACTCATGGCACCGGCACCAAACCAGTCAATATCACCCAGATTGGTAGAAGGAGCCGTTGTCCCGAAAGCAGCAGTATTACTCATGTTAGGGAAGTCGAAAATATTCATGCCACGATTCCACTGCAGCCAGACGCGCAACGGATCCGTATCAACCGGGACTATGGAAAGCCCGATCATATCCGTATCTTTGATGCTGTTGGTTGTTGTCTTGATGCCACTGTCAAATCCACGGCCATAGCAGACCTTGGTATGGGCGCCGGGCAACACCTCAATATCAGGTGCATAACCAACAGTTAAACCGTCAAATGCGTAGTTTACAAGCAGTGCAGGAACGCCACCTGTTCCCGGGCGTTCAGTATTTGCCCGCAGATTACTGGGCGCACCATGGGTAGAAGGTCGGCGACCGGCGGAGAACCAGACCGGCTGGTCAGCAATATTGCTCCAGGTGGCATAGGCCTGATCCACATTCAGCAGACTGCTGGAAGGGACATGGCTGAGTGTGCCATCAAAGACGCCGACACGATCGGCAAAGTAGTTACCGGTAACCTGGGAGTCATTTTCAGAGCCAAATGATTTATACATCAGCAGCCGTGCGTGTACGGTAACATTCTGGGTAACCTTGGCTGTCAGATTGAGGCCAAACTTATTTGTGTACAGTGTTTCATTTTTTGGTTTAAAGGCTGCTACAGCGCCTTGTGGTGCAAGAGTCGGCAGACCTGCCACGAACGGATTTGCAGGATTGAGAAAGGCCTTTGCTCCGGCATAGGTATTCGTGTTTTTCATAGCTGTGCCAAAATCCATAAAACCAGTTAAAGCCTGACCAGCGGTAAATCCAGGCATAAAAGCGCTGGCTGCAGTAGGGTCAGTAAAAGCAGCTGCCTGAAGCAGACCGCCTACCTTTGTAAACATAATGTTTGGGTCAATATATGCCGCAGTCTGTCCATGCATGGAATCAACACGAAAACGATAATCGCCACTGATCGTCAGCCACTTGCTGAGAGATTTTTCCTCTGCCTTTTTTACGGAATTTTTCAACTCCTGAACTTCCTTGGCCAACGCATTCATTTTCTGCTGCAGGTCATCATCTGCAGCGAAAGAAATAGCCGGCAAAGCCATTCCTGAAACAAGTGTAACGACAGCCAGTTTCAATACAGTCTTCTTCATTGAATCCTCCTTTTGAGTGTAATTCCAAATCCGGCCATGCGTGGCCGGGTAAAATCAGGATAAATTGTTAAGATGAATGTAAATGGTTGTACGTTCCGTAGGGACTGATACAATTAATGCGTAAATAGAAAGATTTACATCAAGCTTGGCGACATAATATTTTGTATGTAATGACATTTTGAGATATATTGAAAACGAAATATAAGCATGCAACTATGCGTTTTACGCATCAGCCGGATCAACAGCATGAGGGGCCTATGAAATCAGAATATTTTCAAACACTTGTCGTTGCAGTTACCTTGGGTAGCTTTTCAAAAGCGGCTGAAAAACTTTTTGTTACCCAGTCTGCAGTTTCAAGACGTATTCAGTTTCTGGAGGAACATTACGGCTACCCGCTGATTGACCGGAGTGGACCGGTACTATTACCAACTGATGTGGGTCGGATTGTTCTGGACAAGGCGCACAAAATGCTGGCCCTGGAAAAAGAGCTGATTCAGGCCATCCACGAATACGAACATAAACCGGGTGTTACATTCTGCTGTACACCGGCCTTTGGAATGGCCTATCTGCCGGATATCATGCGGCGTTTCATGCTGCTGCACTCCAACACTTCCGAGATGAATTTTTCATTTGAATTTCCGGATAAGGTGGTCGAGGGGTTAAAAGAAGGGGCCTATCAGGCAGGAGTTATTGAACATATTGACAATTATGATCTCAACGGTTTTGATACTTTCAAACTGCCGGATGACGAGTTTATTTTTATTTCTTCACCACAATTAGGCTTGGAATCTGATGAACTCGGACTTGAAGAGCTTACAGCACTTGATCTTTACATCAGAAAAGAAGGCAGCTGCTCAAACAAACTGCTTTCTATTAATATGAAGAACAACGGGATGAGTTGTGCTGCTTTTTCACGAACAGTAATATGTGATGATCTGCACCTGATTATCAGCACGGTTCTTGATGGTAACGGAATATCTTTTGTACCCAGATCCCTGGTCACCCAGCATCTGCAGCAGGGAAAACTGAGACAGCACCATGTTACCGGCTTTGACCACACACATTACCGTACACTTATTGTAAACAGCACCCCGCCTACAAATCCGCTATTGGATGATTTTATAACCGAGATTTTTGCCGCTTTCGGGCAGACCGCCAAGGTTTGATATGCGGAATTTTCATTTTTGATTATTATCTCTATTTGTATACAGACTAATCTACTTCTCAACCCACTGCTGACTGGTGGAAAGATATTCAAGAAACCTGGCAGCATGTAGAAACCTGGAAACATTGTCCATACTGATCGGCACACTGATGAAGTCCTCACCCCGCCCGACCGATATCCCCAGACCTGATTTTCCGTTACGCTCCCATTTTTCAACTGTCAGGTTTGTAACTATCTCCTCTCCGCCTTTGGGACTCTTGAACTTGTGGGTAATTTTTTCCTTGCCGCCTTCAAGAAAGACCTTCTGCATCCGCAGAGAAAGATCGTAAGCCTCCCAGGGTTCGCAGTTGAACTTGATCTGGGTAGTCTTGCCGTCAGTGGGCGATTGAAGGTGAAAGAACCTGAACTGCACGATCCCTTCACGCTGTGATTTTGACTCGTTTTCTTTGGTTTCAGCTGCGATGTCCAACCCGGTTTTCTGCGAGTAGATTGTGAGTACTTGCTTGATGGCCATGTTGGTGTTCCTCCGATGGTTTGAAGTTGCTAACCGTTATTCCAAAAGAATAGTAACCCCAAACGAACAATTAGAAAACTCTTTTTATTCAAAGAGTACAGCATTTATTTACTATTTTGTCCTATCCGCCACCATGCTCTTCATCTGGGCAACTATTTTTGCAATAGCCTGGTCAGCCATCATTTTCTGGGCATACTCCGAGTCAGGCGTCTGATTACAAGCCCAAAGTTTACTAATCATACCCATATCCGGATATTTTTCTGCTACATTACTATAAAATGCGTTAACCGTTTCATCCGAGACAGCGCCAGACGCATTTGCCTGCATCAACTTAAACAACAGCATGAAATTTTCATAATCAGCTTTGACAGCCTTACAAATATTCCTAAGCTCCTCATAGCTATGAACCATTTGATCGATATTATTT
>JBGSQR010000434.1:0-2680 GCA_041737975.1 Geobacterales bacterium
GTTGGTTTTCATTTTAGGCATGATTTTTCTCCTTCTTAAAAATATGAAAGTAATTGGTTATTTTTTTGCTTTAGGTGCAACGATCATAAACATGTTACGACCGTCTACACGAGGTTGTGATTCAATAACTGCCACATCTTCAAGTTCAGCGGCAAAACGCTGAATAACAGCACGACCGATATCCATATGCGTAATTTCTCTACCACGGAACACAAGAGTAATTTTAGCTTTGTTGCCTTCCTCAAGAAAACGTCTGACGTGTTTAACTTTAAACATCAAGTCATGATCATCTGTTTTAGGTCTTAATTTAATCTCTTTGACCTCAACATGAATCTGTTTTTTCTTGGCTTCCTGCTGTTTTTTACTCTGCTGGTATTTAAACTTGCCGTAATCCATGATTCGACAAACAGGTGGATTTGCTGAAGGAGAAACTTCAACCAGATCCAGCTGCTGCTGTTCAGCCAGCTCAAGTGCCTTGGATGTCGGAATTATACCGAGCGGTTCGCTGTCGGCGCCTATTACACGTACTTCAGTAGCACGGATGGCATTGTTGATGTTTACGGTCGGTTTTGCTATGACTACACCTCCTGGGTGGGACGACCAATGGCCGACACTTTGATCAAGCAGCTATTTATAATTCTTGGATTCCTGTGCAACAAAAGCAATAAAGTCTGAAGCACTCATTGGATCAAGATTTTTCCCATCTCGGTAACGTGGGGTAACTGTTTTGGTTTCTACTTCTTTTTCACCGATAACAAGCATATATGGTATTTTTTGAAGCTGAGCTTCACGAATTTTGAAACTTAGTTTTTCGTTTCTGAAATCACCCTGTATTCTGACTCCCGCTTCCCTTAATTGAGCCAGAACTTCTTTTGCATACGGTATATGATTATCAGTAACAGTCAGCAACGTTGCCTGAACCGGGGACAGCCACAAAGGAAAACTGCCCGCATAGTGCTCAATTAAAACACCAACAAAACGCTCAATCGCACCAAGAATTACGCGATGTACCATTACAGGACGTTTTTTCTCGCCGTCTGCAGCAATATACGAAAGGTCAAAACGTTCTGGTAGCGTAAAATCGCACTGAATAGTAGCACACTGCCAACGCCTGTCAAGTGCGTCTTTCAGCTTGATATCAATCTTGGGGCCATAAAATGCGCCATCGCCCTCATTTATCTCGTATGGACGACCAGTATCCTTAAGAGCCGAAAGCAGAGCATTTGTAGCCAACTCCCAAGCCGAATCGTCGCCGATAGACTTTTCAGGACGTGTTGAAAGCTCCATCTCGTAATCAAAACCGAAAATAGACATTACTTCACTGACAAACTTGAGAACACCCTTAATTTCTGCATCAAGTTGTTCCGGAGTACAAAGAATATGAGCATCATCCTGAGTAAATCCGCGAACTCTTAACAAGCCATGTAAAACACCGGCCCGCTCGTGACGATGTACTGTACCAAGCTCAAAATAACGAAGCGGCAGATCACGATAGCTTCGCAGGTTTGATTTGTAAATCATCATGTGTGCGAGACAGTTCATCGGTTTTACACCGTAGCTCTGTTCATCCACTTCTGTGAAATACATGTTTTCACGATAATTCTCGTAGTGACCGGAACGCTGCCAAAGCTCAGTTTTAAGAATCTGTGGCCCCAAGACAATGTCATAACCACGCTTGAGATGTTCGCGCCTTTCAAAATCTTCAAGAATGGTACGTAACATGGCACCTTTGGGATGCCAGATTACCAGTCCCGCACCAACTTCATCCGAAAACGAAAAAAGATCCAGCTCCTTACCCAACTTACGATGGTCTCGACGTTTTGCTTCTTCAAGTCGATGCAAATAAGCATCAAGCTCTTTTTTATCAGTAAAAGCTGTACCGTAGATACGTTGCAGCATACGATTTTTCTCATCGCCTCGCCAGTATGCTCCGGCAATTGAAAGCAGTTTGAAAGCCTTGATACGTGATGTCGATGGCAGATGCGGTCCACGACATAAATCTGCAAAACCACCCTGGCTATAGACTGAAACAGACTCAGCACCAAGATCATTAATCAATTCAACTTTATATGTTTCTCCCATTTCTGAGAAAAGTGTTTTGGCTTCTTCACTTGATAAAACCTGGCGAGAAACCTTCTGATCAGCTAAAGCCAACTCAGACATCTTAGCTTCTATACGTACCAGATCTTCTGGAGTAAATGCTGAATCAACATCAAAATCATAATAGAACCCACTTTCAATAGCAGGACCTATTGTAACTTTAGCATTCGGAAAAAGTTCCTTTACAGCCTGTGCCATCAGATGTGACGTTGAATGGCGAATAATTTCCAATGCCTCAGGACTTTTTTCAGTGATTATCTCAACTGTTGCACCATCGGACAGAGCAAATGAAAGATCAACAAGGTTTCCATCAACTTTTCCGGCTATTGCAGCTTTTGCCAAGCCTGCGCCTATTGAGGCGGCCAGATCAAATATTGAGGCACCAGCAGCTAACTCTCGCTTTGAACCATCAGGTAGTATGACATTAATATTGGACATTCTGAATCCCTGTTTAAAAACGGTAGCTTAATGCAACCTGTTTAGCACGACCAAACTTACTGTTGTAAATAAACAGAAAAGGCATCGAAACTATCGATGCCCCGACAAGTACAACTTTTAAATGGTAGGCGCGGACGGTCTC
>JBGSQR010000489.1:0-4959 GCA_041737975.1 Geobacterales bacterium
GGCCTTTACACTTCTGGAATGAATTCCAGCCAAACCTGCGAAGCGACAAAAACCGCTCTGCACGCAAAGTTTAAAAACAACACTATGGTCGCAAGACAGATGGAAGCCCACCTTTTGGAAGACCCCAGGGTCTTATGGGGTATTGAGAGTGCAACGCCGCAAAGTGGCGTACTGCCAGAGGGGGAAAAGGAGGGCGACCTTGTTAAAGGCGGCCTTTTGGCTTGGAAAAATCAGGTCAAAGCCTGGATTCAAGGTGGGATGAAGTGTCAATAAGAGGCAGACACTGACTTCATTCCATCGGACGGCAGCAAATTAAAACCTACGACAAATGCAGTTTTTATGAATATTTAAGCGGGAAAGGCTTACACCTTTCCCGCTTTTTAATTTACAAGCATTAAAGATCTAAACAGGCAGCATCAGATGATGCAACCTCCATGTTTTTTGTAACCCGTGACAATTATCTTGTCAGAATTTTCTTTGCTTCTGAATCAAGGGCATCGGTCATGAAGCTTATGCCTGTAAGCTCTTCTGTCTCTCGGTTGGCTGAGATCAGATCTTCACGCTTCAGTTCGGAGAGGTTGAATCTGCGAGCACCGGCCATGAATTGCTGCAGGCCGCATTTCAGCTTGTCGGTGTATGTGTACATGGCTATAGCACCGAACGGAATGTTCCCCATTTCATTTGCTCCAACCATGCTCTTAACATCCTCCCAGCCGGCAAAGATCTCTTCCGGATAGCGACCGAGACTTGTAACTGATGCCGGCAGGTCATCCCAATGTCCGTTAAGCGCAGCGCGATTTTCAGGCTTGAAAACACCTTCAATATTGCTGCCCAGATAACCCGGTATCATTGGAGCACGTCCCATACAAACCAATTTGGTGTAAGGTGCGCTCAGTGCCATTGCTTTAAAGACATGATCCTCTCGGGCAAAACCGCCTGCCAGAGAGATATCCGGCACCCTGATTCCCTTTTCATCTAGAATACGGCAGTATTCATAAGTTTTTGCATGCAGTGCAAGTGAAGGGACGCCCCAATGCTGCATCATATTCCAGGGGCTCATCCCTGTTCCGCCACCGGCACCATCAATAGTGAGAAGGTCCAGTTTTGCATCAGCCGAGAAACGGATCGCCATGGCCAGAGCCTCCATACCGTAGGCACCGGTCTTGAGAGTAATGCGCTTAAAGCCGATCTTGCGCAGGTATGCAACAGACTCCATGAAAGACTTCTCAACTGCGTCAACTGTTGGCAAGTCTGTTCCGCCAAGCCTGCTGTGACGTGCAAACGATCTGATTGCATGGGATGCATATGCGGCTTGGACTGTCGGGTTGTACGGATCAGGATCTACCAGATAACCGCGATCCTTGAGAAATTTAGCATATTCAATGCTCTGAACCTGGATTTCACCGCCGATATCCTTGGCGCCCTGTCCCCACTTCAGCTCGATAATGACCTTCTCACCGTACTTATCAATTATGTACTCAGCAACTCCGTTGCGTGTATCCTCCACATTCATCTG
This sequence comes from Geobacterales bacterium, assembly GCA_041737975.1. Classification (GTDB taxonomy): domain Bacteria; phylum Desulfobacterota; class Desulfuromonadia; order Geobacterales; family Pseudopelobacteraceae; genus JBGSQR01. The sequence continues at coordinate 1,517 of JBGSQR010000489.1, forward strand.
TACAATAATTGCGCCGTATCCATCGTAGTATTTCAGGTAGGTATCAACCCTGCGATCCATTTCGGGCGCGGACGTAATCCTACCGCCTGCCATCTTGGATTCTTTGTCCACACCGACAACGTTCTCTCCTATTACAATTGGAATCCCGCACAGTGCGGCACCAACTGCAAAGGAATTCCAGTATTTAGCCGCGATAAAGGTAGAACCGAGCGCACCTGTCATAATCGGCATACGGCACTTGGTCTTTACTTCGGTACCAAATGACGTTTCAACGTTAACATTTGTAAAAAGACAGTTATCCGGACTAACATCATTAGTACCATGCGCACCGTAGGCATAGCCCTGAATCCTTAGGGCATGATAACCGGTTCCCACTGCAGTAACATTGTTGGCACCTGCTGTAATTTCCCCAAAATTACGGGGATACAGCAGCTTACGGCCAACCATTGACGAAAGCCAGGTTTCGCATGTACCTTTGCAGGAAGCCTGACAAAGCGTACACAATCCTGATTCACAGGGCACTCCCCTGTTTACAGTGCCAAGTGCATCATTACTTTTTGCCCATGAAATCATCTTTCCCTCCAAGAATATAATATGCTGCAAACAGCCACCTGCAAGTAATCAGTAAAAAATACTTTTTTTACACAAAAACATCCAACCATGCACTTTAATTAAGCATAATAGCGATTTAGCCTGTTTTTATAGCAATAATTGTGCCTACCTGGGCCAAAAATACACACATAGTCGCAAACTGCTAATATCCATAACAAAGCATGATTAAAATCATGGCAATTGCCTTAATTTTGTTCACCAACCACAGCAATACGAGTATTTTATTAACTCAACTGTGCCACACACAAACCACAATTATCACTTCAGCCACTCTTAGCGACATATTGACTTAAGTCCATCTCACCCCATGCCCTTGTGACAGGGATTGGATCACAAGGGCTTGACAACAACTAAAGCAAGGTGTGGTTTGGAACTGAGTAATCTCCGGATTTTAAACACAAAAAAGGCGGCAGAGGTCTCATTCCTCTGCCGCCTTTTAACTTAAACTGTTTCTACTACCTTTATTTCATCAACACCTTCAGCGCCTGCCTGAGCAGCACTTCCACCGAGCATCCCGGCTCCACGCTCAAACCACTCAGGACCTTGCGTACCTGCGGTTCTTTGTAACCCAGATTCTGTAATGCCGAAATCACGTCTTCCTGAATATCTTCATCCGGCATCTGCCGAGGCTCGGCTGCAGGAGCCTCACCCAGATCAAGCTTGCGAACCTTCTCCCGCAGCTCCAGGATCAACCGCTCGGCGGTTTTTTTACCAATGCCAGGTATGGTGGAAAGCTTCTGGATGTCACCCTGCATCAGCGCCTGCGCCAGTGGAGCAGGCTGAATATTAGAAAGGATATCCCTTGCCAGCTTGGGCCCCACACCGGAGACGGTCAGCAACAATTGAAAAAACGACTTTTCAAGACGGGTGCGAAAACCGAACAACTGAATGGCATCTTCACGCACACTGGTATGGATATGCAGCGAAACCAGGCCCGATTCAGGCAGTTCATAGTAGGTTGAAAACGGTATCAGGACACGATAACCGACACCATTAACGTCAAGGATAATGTGGTCCGGTGATTTATAGGCAATTGTGCCGGTCAATAATGCGATCATAACTTCATATCCCTCCAGGAGGTGCATTTCTTCTTGGTAGTTGCAGCCCCTGTCACCTGCTTGAGCCCATAGGAGTTAATATGGCAGATAGCAACCGCCAGGGCATCGGAGGCGTCGGCCTGGGCCGTTTCCGGCAGACTGAGCAGCGCCTTGAGCATTTTCTGCACCTGCCCCTTCTCGGCCCTGCCCTGACCAACCACAGCCTGTTTCACCTGCAACGCCGAGTATTCGGCCACCGGCAAACCGGCATTCACCGCCGCCACAATAGCAGCACCCCGGGCCTGGCCAAGTTTAAGTGCACTCTGCACGTTGTTGGAGAAAAATATATTTTCAATCGCAACCTGATCCGGTTTGAATTCAGCAATAATCTCAGAAAGACCATCAAAGATGCTTTTCAGGCGTCCAGGGAAGTCATCGGCTTTATCGGTAAAAATGGCACCATTATCCACATGCACAAGGCGATTGCCCTGTTGGTCGACTATTCCGTAACCGGTTATGCGTGAACCAGGATCAATCCCGAGCACTCTCATCTAAAACCCGCACCCGCCGCCATGTTTCTGATGGTATTTCTGATGATACTCCTCGGCTTCCCAGAACCTGGTTGCCGCCGTAATCTCAGTGACAACAGCCTTTCCCAGACGACCGGATTGCTCCAGATGTTTAAGAGAATCCTCCGCCTGCTGGCGTTGTTGTTCAGAAAAATAAAATATGGCAGAACGGTATTGCGTGCCGAAATCAGGCCCCTGACGATTCAGCTGGGTCGGATCATGCGACTCCCAAAAAATATCCAGCAGCTTATCATAAGAGAGCAAAGCCGGATCGAACTCTATCTCCAGCGCCTCGGCATGGCCGGTCCCACCACTGCACACGTCACGATAGGTCGGATTATCCAGGTGGCCGCCGGTATATCCGACCCTAGTGGCAATAACACCCGGTACAGACATGAACTGATCCTCCACACCCCAGAAACATCCCGCTGCAAAGATCGCTTTTTCCATATAACCCCCAAAACAAGAAAGGGAGCCTAAGCTCCCTTTCAAAATCCCTTTACATCATCTTTTCCATTTCATCGGCCGAGATGTCAAAGTTGGCATACACATTCTGAACATCGTCGCAATCCTCAAGCTTGTCCATCATCTTGAGCATGCTTTCTGCCTGCTTGCCCGACAGGGCAACCAGTGTCTGCGGGACCATGGTTATTTCGGCATTGGTAAATTTAAAGCCCTTAGCAACCAGCGCCTCGCGCACTTCGATAAAGCTGGATGGTTCAGTCGTCACCTCAAACTGCTCGTCCTGCTCGGCAACATCATCGGCACCAGCTTCCAAAGCAGCCTCAAAAAGCTGATCAAAGTCGATATTCTTCTCAAAGGCGATCAAACCTTTCTGGCTGAACATCCAGGCAACACAACCGGCCTCACCCATATTGCCGTTGTTTTTGCTGAAAATGCTGCGGACTTCGGAAACCGAACGGTTTCTGTTGTCTGTCATCACCTCTACCAGAACAGCAGCACCACCCGGCCCGTAACCCTCGTAGACGATCTCTTCGTAGACCACACCCTCCATACCGCCGGCACCCTTTTTGATGGCGCGCTCGATATTGTCCTTGGGCATATTTTCACCTTTGGCTTTATCAATTGCGGTTCTCAGACGTGGATTGGCTGCAGGATCAGCTCCGCCAAGCTTGGCGGCAACGGAAATTTCCTTGATGATCTTGGTGAAAATTCTGCCTCTTTTGGCATCGGTTGCACCCTTCTTGTGCTTGATCGTACTCCA
>JBGSQR010000491.1:0-10685 GCA_041737975.1 Geobacterales bacterium
CTTGGTTCATTGACAGTCCATTCACGTATGACCATTTCAATATCGTCCATACCGCTGCAACCGGCGGCCAGATACGGCAACGCCAGCGAAGCATGGGAGTACTTTGCGTGCAGGGTTATGAGCAGAACCTTGCTACCAGAATAAACCTTAGAATTTGACATAGTAACGACCGTCCCTGCTTTCAATAACAGTTTGATGAGGTTTTGAATAACTGTTCAAATCCTTTATGACCTGGGCTGCATCCTCACCGGCCAGCGACTTCGGTTGAAAATTCACTCTTTTGTTAAACACATCCAGAGGCACTATCTCCGCTTCCCGGATAGTATCGCTCAAACGCAACTTCACAATTGCAGATGTTTTAGATGTTTTGCTACGGCTGGCAAAAACAAAATTCCCCAGACTGTAAAAAATGATTCCATTTTTATACCGCTCCACCCCTTGCAACACATGGGGATGATGCCCGATTACCACATCTGCACCGGCGTCTATGGCCTTGTGGGCAACAGTGACCTGGCCTTGATGGGCGTAATTCCTGCCTTCCGTTCCCCAATGTAAGGAAACAATAACGTAATCCGCCTCCTTACGCGCTGCGGCAATGTCTTTGACATAAATACTGGCGACAGCCGGTGCAGTGCCTCCCTGCCCGGCTGTGGCAAAAAACTCTGCCGGCTGAGTCAGGGAATAACCCAGAAAAGCCACTTTTTTACCTTTTACCTTATACACAACCATCTGGCGCGCTTGATCCAGATTTTTACCGGCACCAATCCACACAACTCCGGACTTTTCCAGATTCAGCATTGTTTCTTCCAGCGCCTCGTATCCGAAATCCATACTGTGATTATTGGCCAGCGTAACCAGATTGAAGCCGGCCTTGCGGATTGCAGGAGCCACCTCGGGCTCGGCTCTAAAACGAAACTTTTTCTCTGTAAACTCGCTACCCTTACGGGCAAGAGGTGATTCCAGGTTGGCGATATTAATATCTCCATCAGCCAGTTCATTTTTAACTGCCGCAAAAGGGTAATCATAACCCATTTTTTTTATTTTACCGGCCCAGCGTCCGGCCAACATAACATCACCAACCGCATTGATAATTATCTCTTCGGCACAAATCATGGCAGGAGTGGAAATATGCAGGGTAATTGTTATAATAAAGGCTGTTATGAGTTTCATATGGCTTCTTTTGGATTGACGGCAGGTATGTGCGGTGCTAAAAATTACACTCTTAAGCTCAAAAAATAAAGGCATAACTGAATAAGCCTCCAAGTAAAGGTACAATAACATGCTAGATATGAAACTGATCCGGGAAAACTTTGAAGAAACAGAACAGCGCCTGTGCAGCCGAGGCGGCAGCTCATATCTGGACGGCTTCAAGGAGCTGGATGAAAAAAGGCGCGCACTGCTCAAAGAAGGCGAATCACTAAAGGCCCTGCGCAATACAGTCTCCGACGAGATTGCCAAGATCAAGGACAAAAGCCAAGTCCAGGACAAAATACTGGAAATGCGCGAAGTATCCAACAGGATCAAAGTTTTGGATGAAGAGCTGAAACAGGTGGACGAAGACCTGAATGGCTTTCTGCTGACAGTGCCAAACCTGCCGCATCTTGACACACCAACCGGCCTATCAGAACATGATAACGTTGAAGTAAGAACCTGGGGTTCCGCACCTCAATTCAGCTTTACTGCCAAGCCACACTGGGAGATCGGTGAAGAACTTGGTATTCTTGATTTTGAATGCGGAGCAAAACTGACCGGCGCCCGATTCACCCTTTACCGTGGAGCAGGCGCACGACTGGAACGCGCCCTGATCAACTTCATGCTGGATCTTCACACCGGGCAACATGGCTACGAGGAGGTATTGCCACCCTTCCTGGTCAACCGCGAAAGCATGACCGGCACGGGGCAGTTGCCAAAATTTGAAGAAGACCTTTTCAAAACCGTTGATCCGGATTTTTTCCTGATTCCCACCGCCGAAGTACCGGTAACCAATATCCATCGCAGCGAGATCCTTAAAAAAAGCGACCTGCCGATCTGCTATGCAGCCTATACACCATGCTTCAGACGCGAGGCAGGATCTTACGGCAAGGACACACGCGGCCTGATCAGGCAGCACCAGTTCAACAAGGTCGAGCTGGTCAAGTTTGCCCATCCTTCCGAATCGGATCAGGAACTGGAAAAACTGACCGCCAATGCCGAAAAAGTACTGCAACTGCTCGGTCTGCACTACAGGGTCATGCTGCTCTGCAGCGGCGACATCGGTTTTTCTGCTGCCAAGACCTACGACATCGAAGTCTGGCTGCCCGGCCAGAGCTGCTACCGTGAGATTTCCTCCTGCAGTACTTTTGGTGATTTCCAGGCCCGACGCGCCAGCATCCGTTTCCGCGAAGAAGAAAAATCCAAACCGGAATTCGTTCACACCATCAACGGCTCCGGTCTGGCGGTTGGCCGGACACTGCTGGCCGTTCTGGAAAACTACCAGCAGGAAGACGGCAGCGTAATCGTTCCCGAGGTATTACGCCCCTATATGGGCGGCATTGAACGCATTTCGTAATATTATTGTTTGAATTTTGGAAACTGTTGTGGTATACAAAACAACTCAATTAAGGAGAGGTGGCCGAGTGGTTTAAGGCAGCGGTCTTGAAAACCGCCGAGTGTAACAGCTCCGTGAGTTCGAATCTCACCCTCTCCGCCATATCAATTACAAGCGGTTAGCCCAAAAGGCTGGCCGTTTTTTTTGTTTCTGAAGTGAAACTGATTATTGACAAAATGTTAAGTTTATTGACTTTAAGTGACCATATGCCTAAAATTTTCATTTGTAACAAATCCAAAACACAAACCGCTCTTAATCAGGATAAATTTCCGCATGAGCAGACCAGATGCCGGAACATATAAGAAAACCCTCCTTTATTCAGTTATTGCCCTGATTTTTTTAGTGCTGCTTACTCCTGTAGCTGTTAAAAAATACATCAACACTCCCCATGCTGCGTCACTGATTTCACAGCTTCTTTCTAACGCACTAAACCAGACCGTTATCCTGAAGAACATTTCCTTTTCCGATAACACTCTGCAACTGAACGGCTTATCTCTAGCCAACCCGGATGGATTCCCCCAATCAAAACTGCTGGAAATCGATTCGATTGCCATAAAACCGGTCTGGCTCAAATTAATATCGAACAAAAGGACTATTGAAAAAATCGAAGTGGCAGGAGTCAAGGTTGACCTGAATCGCAACGCATCCGGTGTCTGGAATTTCACCCAGCTGCAGCAACGTTTTACATCGTCAAAACCATCTTCCACTGAACTGCTAATCAGTAATCTCTCAATTAAAAACGGGACCATCCAGGTCAACGGACAGCAAATTAAACAATTGGACCTGAACATTTCAAACCTGGCCACAAAGGGCTCGCAAAAGACTGAAGTTCACCTTGAATTTGACGACCCCGGCAGCAACCATTATGTGCTATCAGGAAATGCACGTCTGGGTAAAACTCCGGAACTAGACATATCTTTGACCTCTTCACTGATCTCCCTGAAAAGCCTCGCAGAAACATTGCAACCGGGCAGCAGGTTTCTGCCTGACAATGGCAAGGCAAGTCTTAAACTTACAGCAAAGATTGAAAATGGTTTATTCCAATCAAAAGGAGAGATTCCGGTCAGCCTGACAGCCAGAAACGGAAAACAACTGGAAGGTCGCATATCGCTTGCAGTTGACTATGACCTGCACAAAGATCTGCTCCTGATTGAAAATGCCTCTGCGCAGGTTAATAATCTGTTTGCAATCCAGCTATCAGGGAAAGTTAAAGAACTGAAAAAGGCAAAAGAGTTCATTGCTGATGTCAAGACAGATGAAATTGATCTCGCCAGGATTGCCCAATTTATTCCGGAACTGGGCAGCAGAAAGATTACTGTCGGCGGCAGGCTGGCAAAAACCTCTCTGCACCTGGCAGGCAATGCAGCAAAAGGGGTCACGGAAGCCAGGGGCAATCTGGATTTTACACAGGGATTTCTAACCAACGGCAAACAACTGCTTTTCAATGGTCTATCTATTTCAGCAGCAACAACTCTTACTGAAGGCAACCTGATCATAAACGGAAAAATGATGCAACCGCAACTAACCGCAGGGGCAGTTCTTGAAAGTTTGAATTCACCATTTGTCGTTACTACTAGCAAGCTTTTCAAAGACACTAGAGTCGTATTGCCGGCCCTGGTTGCCAAAGTTATCGGCACATCCGTTTCCGGCAAGGTTGATTATTTCAATGGAACGCTCCTACTGGAAAACTTCCATCTGACAAAAAAGGACTTATCAATAAAACTGGGGCGCCTGTCGACTCTACTGCCAGCCAAACAGGTTTCTGGCGCAACCGTACTTTATCCGGTTATTGCTGATATTTCCGACTGTGCCCTCAAAAGCAAAGAGACTATGGCAAATAATATCAGCGGCAAAATTCGACTTTCCTATGCCTACAGACCAGGTTCAAAGTGGCTGGAAGGAACAACATCATTCAAAGCGGAAAGAATTTCCTGGGGAGGTAAAGAATCCGGCTCCGCCAGATTTGATACCGCTTTTACTGAAGCTGGCGGCAAGGCTAATTTCAAAGCTTCCCTGCTGGGCGGTTCAGCCCATGGAACTGCGACATTCAACCCTTTTAACCTGTCTGATAAAATGGCATTTCATGTCAATCTGCAAGGGATCCAACTGTCCGAAACCAAAAGGCTGACGGCGAAAAGTGGAGACACTTCATTTGCAGGCGGAACCCTGGATGCTGCTGGCAAGGGCAGCTATTCTTTATCCAACGGCCTCTCCGGCCATTTTGATGCGACCGGCAAAAGCATAACCATAACCGGCAAGGGAGGCAAAACAATACTCTCGGAAGGTGGGATGGAAATTGAAAGCGAAATATCCGGTAAAAAGCTGACACTCCACAAAACTCAATTTTCCGTTGGTAAAAACATTACTGCCAAAGTCAGCGGTACAATAGAAAATGTTTTTATGCCGGAACGTCACGGCAGGATGGACTTCACCGTCCCCAAGGCTGCAGTAGCCGACATTACAGATTCATTTATCAATACACTTCCCAGACAGCTTCAGGAGGCAACTATTGATGGATTCTTAGCGGCTGAAGGCACTGCAAGCCTAAAACAGGGAAGTGTTCTTGTTGATGGTGCAGTCACACTAACAAATATCACTGTCAATGAACCAACCAGTAAAATCAAAATAGGCGGTATCAATGGAATACTTCCTTTGTCACTTGATCTTATGGGCAAAACAAACAGCAAGATTCCGCCATCTTTAAACTTTAGCCGCCAGAATTATGATACCCTTGTTAAACAGCTTCGACATCCAGCAGATAATATAAAAACCATAAATATTGGCAATAGCACCTTTGGCGGCATAAGTATTGACTCGGCTAAATTGCTTTTGCAGGCGGACGGAGGGGTAACAAAGATTATTTCTCTGGACTCTTCGCTCTATGGTGGAACAATATTAGGAAGAGGTTTTCTTACAATGCAGGGCGAATTGGTTTATCGCGGGGATCTGCTTTTTAACAACCTCAGCCTTGTCCAGATTTGTAACGCCTTCCCGGCCATTGCCGGTTATCTGTCCGGAAAAGCAGATGGAATATTAAGCATCCGTGCTAATGGACGCAAATCATCAGATATTGCCGGATTTACCGAATTCTGGGCACGGGAAACTGCTGATGAGAAAATGCTTGTCAGCAAAGAATTTCTCCAGAAACTTTCCGGAAAAAAACTGAGTGGATTCTTTTTCAGTTCTGATCGAGCATTTGATCACGCCGGAATAAAGGCCGCACTGGAAAACGGCTTTCTGACTTTTGACAGCCTTGACATATCACATACAAATCTGTTTGGAGTGAAAGACCTGAGTGTAACCATTGCCACAAGCCAGAACCGGATTGCCATAGATCACTTGCTGAATTCCATTAAGGAAGCAACAGTACGCGGCAAGGGAGCTACTGGTGAAGCTGCAAAAGAGGGACAGCCTGCAACTGCTCCGGCTGCTGAATTCAAGTGGGAAGACTAATTAAATACTAAACCGGGAGGACAAAAAAATGAAAATACTGAAATGGTTATTGGCTGGAGGTTGCGGGCTGCTTGTTTCTTGCGCCATCATCACCGTAAACGTCTATTTCCCTGAAAAGGCGGTTAAGGATGCATATAAATCGCTTGACGAAATGCTCCTGAAAAATGACGGACAAACCCTGCCCAATGGACTTAAGTTACCTGCTGTTGAGCCAAAATCACAACAACCTGGACCTCAAAGCAGCCTGCGCAATATTTTACCAGAATTCTCCTTCGTCGCTTCTGCCCATGCGGCTGAAAACGGAGATGACCTGGCCATAGAACTGGGCAGCATCCCGGAAGTCACAAGTGCCTATGCAGAAATGAGCAAGAGGCAGGCCGCCCTGAATGCCCTTTTTACAAGTGGCGCAGTCGGACTGACAAATCAGGGTTTGGTGACAGCTCGGGACAAGGCAAAACTGACAGCACAGAGCGATGCCCTGATCAGCGCTGAAAACAAGAACCGCAAGACGATTATCGGAAACATGGCAAAGGTCATACTAAAAATGACCAAGCAGGAAGCGACAAAAGCCGCGCTTGACCAAACCATGGGCAAAGCCGCAGCCACCTACGCCGAAACACGCCGTGAAGCGGCAAAAACCGGCTGGTGGATCCAGCTGCAAAACAGCAAATGGGTGCAGAAGTAATTCCAAGCTGCGTTCAAGGCAACACTTACAGCCCTTCGAGGTTTTAGAAACCTCGGAGGGCTCATCTGAAATCAATGTCAACTTAATTGCAATGGAATAAAAAAATACTTATTCGCAGAAAAGGACACATAATGGATGAAGTTAAGGACTACAGCAACATGGTTTGCAGCTGCGGTGAGATGCACAAAGGTCATATCTGCTGGCTTACAAACATGGGGATGCTTAACGAAGTCCAGCATTTAACAAGCAATCCTACAGTAAAATGTTTGAAATGCGGAGCCAGGGCTAATCTGCCACATAATCTCTGTTTTCCCGAACAACCTGCAGGCTGACTTCCCAAAAAACAACTCGACAAATAAAACATTACAAGTCTTCCAAAATCATTCCAGTTCATCAAGAAGTTTATATGCCTCCATAGTATCCTCCGGGAGAAGATATCTCGGCACACGGCCACTACCCTGGGACACGTAAATCATGTGTCTGGCACATTTTAGATAGTTACCATCACAGAACTCTTCTTCAAGATACTCCAATGTGCGGGGTTTGCTTTGCATTAAGTTGTTAAAAAAACAGGCCGACTGAAAATTGCACTTTGCCATGACCTCATCTCCACAAATAAATTTATAAAAAACTTAGATGTGAAAATTTTAAAACACATTCTGACATCGTCAAGCAACTTTCTCAACAAAGAGTATTTTTTTGCCCATAACTAACAAATAAAACAGCTAGAACTTAAACCCTACTCCGCCCCCCAGATAATCCAACTTATCATCGAACTGCCTGCGGTATTCCATATTCAGAAAAAATGGCGTCAAACCCAGCTTCAAATCAAGTCCAAGCAAGGCTACCGGTGTTCCTTTAACATTTCGATGATTATGGAATACGAGTGCGGCCCCCAGACCGGCATATGGCTGAATAAAAGGAATCGGCGCATGCACCTTGAACAGAGCTGTCACCGGAACAGAAGTATCTCTCTTGACGCCTGTCGCACCGTGATCCACAGATGTATAAGCAAGGGTAGCACCTACTGACACGAGACGATTCAAATACAGGTCACCATAAACCTCGGTAAAATAGCCATCATGATTGGTGGTGGAGCCGGCACGCACGCCAAGACCTATGGAATCAGAAGCGTAGGAGGTTGTTGTCATTGCAATAAGGGTCAGCAGGGCAATCAGTATTTTCATTTAAAACTCCTTTTAGCAATTCAAATTGCTGTCATTACGGACAGTTGTTGAATACTAGCCTCGATTAAGACGATCATCAAGCACAATTCAAGTCTGTACTTATAACTCTTTAAAAATTATGCTCTTATCAATCACCGCAAAATATGATAACAAAACAGGGTCAAAGTTTAAATTAACAGCCTTGGTCTCACAAGGAGACGTTGTGTTCGACAAACAGCCAGATCAACTTAAATTCAATGCCAGAAGCATTTTGGTATTCAGTATTCTGGTTGCAATTGGCTTTTGCAGCAACTATTTTGCACCCCAACTTTTTAACGGATACAATTACTTTTTTGGCAGCACACCTGTACTACTGATTGTTCTTCTGTTTGGTATACCCTGGGGACTATTGGCGGCGGCAATAATTTCTTCATGTACCTTTTTCCTGCTTGGTCACCCCTTTGCACTTTTATGGCTTTGCGCTGAACCGCTTTTCGTTGGCTGGCTGCTTTTCAGGGGCAGGACACGCAACATAATACTTTACGATGCCCTTTACTGGCCACTGCTTGGCGCACCGCTTGTTTTCCTGGTTTCCACCTACCTGCTGGAAACAGAACCGAATATCACAGCAATAACACTCCTGCTATACTGGACCACAGGTATAATTAATGCAGTTATTGCCAGCCTGTTGATCACTTACGTTCCGTTCCAGAGTTTTATAGACAACTCTACCGAGCAAAAATCCGTCCCAATTCACCAATTAATTTTTAATTTGATGATGGCAACAGCACTGTCACCTACTATTGTCATCATCGCCTCAAACAGCAATAAAGCTGCTTCACTGGATCTCACTGAAAAACTGGCAGACCCTCGATATCATTCACCTTTTCTGGAAAGCTATTGTAACACCCTGATGGCCCTGCTTTGCCTCAATATGCTGGCACTGGCCGCTTCACTGTACACTTCCCGCCGCCTGGCTGCACCGTTGCGCCAGCTAACCCAGATCACAACAGATCTCCCCGATCAGCTGATGAAAGGCAAATCAACCCCCTGGCCGGAAAGCATGGTCAAAGAAATTGATCAGCTCAGTTATAACTTCAGGATTATGGCAACGGCACTTAGTTATAAATTCCAGGAAATCACCTATTACAGTGAGACCTTGGAAACGCGAGTCAAGGAGCGGACCAGAGAACTGACAAAAACCAATGCGCAGCTTCGCAAGGAGATTGCGGAGCATCGATCTACCGAGCATCACCGAAATCAGCTGCTTTTTGAACTTCAGCACAAAAACAAGGAGTTAGAAAGCATTGTTTATGTAGCTTCCCATGACCTGCGTTCTCCACTGGTCAATGTACAAGGTTTCAGCCAAAAACTTGCTACAAGTTGTGAAGAGCTGAACAAGCTTACAGCCTCTTTGGAAATAGACTCTGAACATAAGAAACGACTCCATAAAATCCTTCACGTCAACATGCCCAAATACCTCGGCTTCATAACCGGCAGCGTAGACAAAATGGGGTTGCTCCTCAAAGGTTTATTGCGCCTTTCCCGTCTGGGACGCGCCTCCCTCTGCATTGACAGGCTTGACATGAAATCAATTATGGAGAATATAGTCTCTTCAATGACTTTTCAGATTGATTCCATTGCCGCACAAATAAACATAGGAGAACTTGGCCCCTGCATGTCCGATGCAGGTCAGGTCACACAGATTTTTAGCAACCTACTCGACAATACGATCAAATTTTACTCACAGCAGCGGCCGCTGGTGGTTAACATTTTCAGCGAAGAATTTGATGAAGGTATCCGCTATTGTGTAGAAGACAACGGTATCGGTATAGCTGAGGAACACAAAGACAAAATCTGGGAGATCTTTCACCGGCTTAATCCTGATGGTGCACCGGGCGAAGGAATGGGGCTTACCCTGACACGCCAGATTGTTTCAAGGCTGGGCGGATCAATCTGGGTCGAGTCGGAACAGGATGTGGGCAGCCGTTTTTATGTCGTACTTCCCAAAGCACAACCAACAGAATAAAATTAATATGCAAAAGGCCATAAAATGAAAACCAGACCTGTTAATGAATTAACCATCCTGATTGCCGAAGATGATGACGGACATGCGGAACTGATTATTGAGAATCTGCGCGACGCAGGAATCAATAACCAGATTGTTCGTTTTCGAAATGGGCAAGAAGCGCTGGACTTTTTTTTCAATGAGCACCAACTGAATAGCACATATCCTGTACGGATACATGGCCAGGCTTATATGCTCCTGCTGGACATCCGCATGCCAAAAGTCGATGGTGTCGAAGTACTGAGACAGATCAAAGCGGATCCGGAACTTAAAAAAATGCCGATACTAATGTTGACTACAACGGATGATCCACGTGAAATAGAAAAGTGCTATTCACTTGGTTGCAGCTGTTACATCACCAAACCTCTGGACTATAAGCAGTTTTCAGACACTCTTACCAGACTGGGGCTGTTTTTGCTCGTAGTTCAGATACCTCAGCTTGACTCAGAGTAGTTATGGTAAAAACTATTTATTTATGGCAAAGTAATGAAAATATTTACACAAAGCGGAGGTTTTTTTAATGTGCGGAATTGTTGGCTATATCGGTGATCAGGAAGCCACACCAATAATACTTGAAGGCCTTAGAAAACTTGAATACAGGGGTTACGATTCAGCAGGTATTGCCACACTGGTTGACGGCACGGTCGGCATTCGCAGAAGCGAAGGCAAACTGAAAAACCTGGAAAAACTGTTGAATGAATGCCCGCTGAGCGGATCAATCGGCAT
>JBGSQR010000493.1:0-4326 GCA_041737975.1 Geobacterales bacterium
ACCGCTAAGTAGAACCTGAATCTGTGATGCCTTTACGTCTTCATTTGCCAGGAATGCCTAAGTCCGGGTTTTTCAGGAAAGTGGAGCTACTGGACGAAGGACGCCTGGCGCAACAGGTCTGTTGCGCCAGGCGTCGGTCAACTACGGCATTCCACGCATTACGTCGTACGGCATAACGGGTTCAGGTAGAAAACATTTGCCATGTATCTTTTGAAGGTATAATATCTATACCATGACATTTGAATACGACCCTGATAAAAGTGCTGCCAACAAAGATAAACACGGAATTGATTTCAGTGATGCACAGGCATTGTGGGATGATTCTGACTATGTTGAAATTCCTTTGATTACATTAGATGAACCGAGATTTTTGGTTATTGGTGTAATTAATGGTAAGTGTTGGTCAGGGATTATAACCTACAGAGGCGAAGCAGTTCGGATTATTTCGGTTCGCCGGGCGAGAAAAGAAGAGGTGGCAATATATGAAAGCTAAAGAACTTGATGCAAAATTTGATGATGGAGAAGACCTCTCTGCCTATATGGATGTGTCCAGGGCCCATCGGCCTGAACAGGAGCAGAAAAGGGTCAACGTGGATTTTCCTTTGTGGATGATTCATCAGCTGGATAAGGAAGCTAAGCGTTTAGGCGTTCTGCGTCAGTCCATTATTAAAGTCTGGGTTGCTGAACGATTAAAGAAGGCCGCCTGACCTCTCCTTAACAAACCAAAAGTCCGGGGGGGCACATGAGGTCACCCCTACGGATCTCTTGACACATCTGTTACCCTAATATATCATTTGATATAGTATTCAAGTGATATATTAGGAGTGACAAGCATGGACAGTCTTACCCCCCGCCAACAGCAGGTTTATCAATTCATCAGCGATTATCTGGAAAAGAACGGCTGCCCGCCGACCCTGCGGGAAATTTCCGCCTGCATCGGAACCAGTGGCACCGTCTCTGCCCTGCGTCATGTGGAGGCGCTGGAGCGCAAAGGCCATCTGCGCCGCCGCGAAGGCAGCTCCCGTGGCATTTCCCTGACCCGTACACCAACTGCCACCATTTCACTGCCCATTGCCGGACGCATTCGCGCCGGGTTGCTCCACCCTGCTGTGGAAGATATTATCGGGCATCTCTCCATTGATAAATCGAAGGTCAAGGGGGAGGGTTGTTTCTTTCTGAAAGTGGAGGGTGAGTCCATGATCAACAAGGGCATTCTGGATGGCGATTTTGCCATGATCAGGCCTCAGCAGATCGCTGATAACGGTGATATCGTGGCGGTGATGGTGGATGGGGATGCGACCCTGAAACAGTTTTACCGTAAGTCGGATCATATTCTGCTCCAGCCGGCCAATCCCAATATGGCGCCGATTATCCTGCGTCCCGGTGATGGCGAGGTGACGGTTGTGGGCAAGATGGTCGGCCTGTTCCGGGGCATGGAGTAGGCTATGGCAACAGAACGTAATGCCTTGCGTGTGGCGGTTGTGTTTGGTCCGGACAATCTGGTTCGACCGGTTTGGTTCGAGCTGGATCTGCGCAAACACGAAGTCAGAGAAACAACCTACAGATGGGAAAGCAGTCTGGGGGATGCACCTCTGCTGCATTATGCGGTCAGTGATGGTGAAGCTCTATACGAACTGGTTTATAATACGTCCAGCCAGTGCTGGAATATAAATTCACAGGAAGTGCTTTAGAAAGGAGAATAATCAGCCATGGTACAAAAACGTGTCGGTATCATAATCTTCAATGACATCGAAGTACTTGATTTTTGTGGTCCTTTTGAGGTTTTTTCTGTCACCAGGTGTAATGAGGAAAAACGTCGGGAGGAGTCATCGCCTTTTGAGGTACTGTTGATTGCCGAAAAAAGTGAAACAGTGATAACCACCGGCAATATGAAAGTGATTCCGGATTATGACTTCGCCAATTGCCCAAAGCTGGATATCCTTTGTGTACCTGGCGGATGGGGTACTCGTAAAGAGCTTGAGAATTCGGCGATGCTTGACTGGCTGCGCGCCAAAGCCGCCGAGGTGGAAATACTGACATCGGTTTGTACCGGTTCAATGCTGCTGGGATTTGCCGGCTTGCTTGACGGGTGTCATGCAACGACACACTGGCGTTCGCTGAACTGGATGCGTGAATCATTTCCATCCGTATCGGTCGAGTTTGATCAGCATGTTGTGGAGGATGGCGACCTGTTTACCTCGGCAGGAATTTCCGCCGGCATCGATATGGCTCTCAAGGTTGTTACCCGTTATTATGGAGAAGAAATTGCCCGGTCTACCGCCCGGCACATGGAATACCCTTATCCAGAAAGCAATGACCGTCGTATTTAATCTTCGGAACTATCCATGAACAGAATCATTCTACACGTCGACATGAATGCCTTTTTTGCCTCTGTCGAACAACAGGCCAATCCTGCTTTACGGGGCAAGGCAATTGCCGTTACCGGCGGCGGCCACCGGACAGTTATTACCACCAGTTCCTATGAGGCCCGTGCACGTGGCGTCAAGACCGGCATGGCTGTCTGGGAGGCCAAGCGCTGCTGCCCTGAGCTTATTATTGTGATTGGCGATAACCGGAAATATACCTACACATCCAAAAAGATCATGCAGATGATGTTTGATTTTACGCCAGTTGTAGAGGTCTTTTCCGTGGATGAAGCCTTCATGGATGTGACCCACTCTCTAAAGCATATTTATGGAACACCGCAGCGGATCGCCGCGTTGCTCAAGGGCAAGATCCTTGAGACCTTTGGTCTTAAATGTTCCATCGGCATCGCTCCCAACAAATTATTGGCCAAGCTGGCTTCGGATATGCAAAAACCGGACGGTCTGACAGTTATTCGCCCGGAAGATATCGGCCGCATTATGGAAACCTTGCCGGTTAAGGAATTGTGCGGCATCGGTAAAAGCACCGAGCGCAAGCTCGCCATGATGAGTATTTACACCTGTGGTGAACTTGGGCGTTGCGATGAAGAGCGTCTGACAAGAAAGTTCGGCATAGTTGGCAGGGCGCTGAAACGCATGGGGCAGGGGATTGATGATGCTCCGGTTGTTCCACACCATGAGGACGAACAGGTCAAGAGTGTGGGACATTCCATGACATTAAGTCAGGATATTTCCAGGCGTGAAGATATTCTGCGCAATCTGCTGCAGCTTTCGGAAATGGTTGGCAGGCGTGCCAGGCGCTATGGCGTCAAGGGACGTACCATCAGTCTTTATATCCGGTATGCGGATTTTTTCACCAATGTGGGCAAACAGAATACCCTGTCGGACGCCATTAACATGAGTCAGGATATCTACGATGCGGCTGTTAAAATTTTGGACAGCATTGAGTTGCAACAGCCGATCCGTCTGCTGGGCATCTCACTCTCCAAACTGGAATATCAGGTCGAGCAGTTATCTCTTTTTAGCGAGGAACAGCGTCGCAGGGATCTGGCCAAGGCGATGGACAGTGTTAATGACAGGTTCGGCACAGCCGCTGTTACATTCGGCAGTTTGCTGAAGGATTGTGACAGGGGCAACCACGTTATCTCACCGGCCTGGCGACCGTCGGGTATCAGGAGTGTGGATATAAAATAAAGGGGCGGCTATGAGTATGTCAAAAGGCGGCCAATCGGTCGTCTTTGTTGTTTCTGATAAAAACTTCAAAAATGCAGCAGGTCACCATAGTTTTTATATTTAATTGATATGGGTCAATATGATTACTGTAACTTTGCTGTATATTTAAATAAGAAATGTTTCACTTAAGTTTGCTGGAGGTTATATGGACATTTATCTGGAGAAATTGATCAACGATGCTCCGGAAGCAATTCTTATTTCAGATAAAGAGGGAGTTATCACTTTCTGGAACAGCGGGGCGGAGTGTCTCTTTGGTCACACTGCAACCGAGACAGTCGGGCAGTCGCTGGACCTGATCATTCCGGAAAACCTGCGGGGAAGACATTGGGATGGTTACCGGCGAGTCATGGCAACTGGAGAAACAAAATACAAGACGGGACTATTATCCTCGCCAGGAGTCAAAAAGGACGGCAGTCGTGTCTCGCTGGAATTTAGTATGATTCTGCTGCGGGACGAACAGAATAATATTCATGGATGTGCTTCAATCATGCGTGATGTAACAGAACGATGGAATAAAGAAAAAGAGTTGAAGGAAAAACTGGCCGTTTGCCTGGCAAAATGTGCTGACCAGGACTCAAAGTAGGTTATACCGTTTCAGATTGCTGAATTTAATTACAAACAGTGCCAAAAGGGAGTTGTCATGAATGTTCCTATCAAAAATAATATATCGTGGGTTGGCAAGGTGGATTGGGAATTACGCAAGTTTCAC
>JBGSQR010000507.1:0-6516 GCA_041737975.1 Geobacterales bacterium
ATGCTTTAACCGACGGCCAGGCTTCCGATGCAGGCTATCTGGACCTGTTGGGACCTGTTGGATCAGATCTGGTTGTTAAATTGCCTCAGATCTCGGTTGGCCGTGCATTACCTGGTGTGGAGCTGGTTGTTGCGGATGAAAATGGCCAGAGGTTACCCGATAGGCAGATTGGGGAGCTCAGGGCGAAAGCGCCGTTTCTGTTTGACGGATATCTGAATAATCCGGCTGCAACAGCAATTGTCATGGAAGACGGCTGGTACAAGACCGGAGACCTGGGTTACCGCGTAGATAAAGAATATTTTGTCTGTAGTCGTAAAAAGGATTTATTGATACTAAATGGAGTTAATGTTTTTCCGCAGGATGTGGAAGAGCTGGTTTCTTCTATTGGTGGTGTGATTGCCGGAAGGGTTGTTGCCTTCTCGGATTTCAGTGAACAGTTCCAGAGTGAGACATTAATTGTCCTGGCAGAGTCGGAAGTGTCGACATCGGGAAAATCCGATCTGGTTATCCGGATTCGTCAGGCGATTCTGGCCATGTTCCAGGTGGCAAACTTCCATGTTCACATCTTGCTGCCGGCCTGGCTGATTAAAAGTTCATCCGGCAAAATTGCCCGTCAGGCCAATAAAATTAAGTGGTTTTCAGAACGTGCAGAGTGAAAAAAATACCATTTCCGGACAGAAACTAAATAAAAACAGTAAAATACCGATACTAATTAGTATAAAATGGTTTCAGGAGGTGAACAAATGGCGGATTTATTCAGCTCAAATAATGATCCTTTGGCTGCACTTGGCCAGGATACTAGCGCCCAGCGTTCGCAGCTGGCCCAGTATTCAATTATGCGTGCCGCCGCATACCTTCAGAGCGGTAATAACGAAGATGCTCTCAAAACATTCAAAAAAGCCCTGGCTTTTGATTCGCAAAATACCACTGCTCAGACATATATCGGAAAACTTAATCTTGCCAAGGGGGATACGGCAGAGGCTATCAAGGCTTTTAAAACAATGGTACAGTCACAGCCCAGTTCGGTTGATGCCCATATGAACCTTGCCAATGCCTATATTCAGGCAAAACAGTACTCATCATCCGAAGCTGAACTGAAAACTGCGGCAAGGCTTGATCCGACCAACCCGCTGCCGGATTATACGCTCGGTCTACAATATTCCAATACGGATAGATTGAAGGAAGCGGAAAATCAGTTTCTCAAGGTACAGAAAATTTCACCCAATGACGGCAACGTATTTTATGCACTGGGGGCGGTTTATAATAAGCAGGGGCGTTATGAAGATGCGGTAAAGAGTCTTGAAAAAGCGGTCTCCCTGAAAAAAACCCTTCCCGAAGCCAATTACGAACTTGGTATTGCTTACAAGGCTCTCGGAAGAACTGAAGATGCCCAGAAGCAGCTGTCCATTCTGAACAACGCCGGGGCTTCTCAGGCGCAGGACCTTCAGTTTGCTTTGGGAACACCGAAAATCGCCTATATTGATCAGGAGGCCAACAAAAACTTTAACCAGCTGCTCGGACCCGGAACACCGCTCTGGATGCTGGACCCTTCACTACTGACACCAAATACAAGCTCTAAAGTTTCAGTAGCCATTCAGTTTACCAATGAGATGGATGTGGCATCGGTCATGAACCCGGCTAACTGGGAGATCTCAAGGGCACAAAACACCGAAGGCGGATATTACATTCAGCAAGGCGGGAACCGCGAGGTTGCCATCCCTTCAAACCCTTCGTTTGTCAGCTATAATCCGGATACTTTTCAGGCCAGTATTACCTTTACCATAAATCAGAACGCTGCAGGAAATGCTACGATTGATCCGTCACACCTGGTTTTCAAGTTTATCGGCAAAGATGCCGCCGGCCGGGAAATGGATATCCAGGCCGACCAGATAGACGGTGCTGCTACAACCGCATACTAAGGTTTTATGGTTGAATATTCTGAAGTATTTCTCTATACAATTTATTCCATATTCTATAAAAGCGAGGTCACATGAAATTATCTGCCAATCAAAATCTGATTCTTATCGAGGGTGCCGCCACATACGAGCGGATTCTGGCTGATGTCCGCGAAGTCGAGGCGGATGAAGGGCTTCGTTATATCAAGGACTTCCTGAAGATTTACCCGGATTTTGCCCGCGCTCATAATGACCTCGCCGTAATGTACTATCAAGCCGGAAATGCTCTTAAAGCCCTGGCTCATTATGAAAAGGCCCACAAGCTGGATTCCGGGAATGTGACTTACCGGAAAAATCTGGCGGATTTTTATTTTGTAGAACTGGAATGGACCGGCGATGCTATCCATACCTATCTTGATATTTTAAAGGATAATCCCTTTGATATCGAAGCCCTGAATGCCCTGGGCACTATCAGTCTGCAAATCGGGCGCAAGGAACAGGCCCGGCAGTATTTTTCACGCACACTTCAACTTGATTCAGGCAATCAGGAGGCTCAACAGGCTTTACAACAGTTTCCTGCCGCAATTGCAGCACCAGAGGCCATTCGCAATACTCCCCAGATCTCAGCACCAGTTGTCCGGAAAATTGAACAACCAGCCTTCACTCCGCCAGATCGTTCCTTTCAGGAGCTGTTTCGTACTGTGGAACCGGCAACACCTTCCAAATCTGCCGATGAGCTGTACCGTGAGGCTGTCAGTCTTTCCAATGACGGTAAAACCGCTGAAGCCATTCAGCTGCTGGAACAGGTTGTCAGGCAGGAAGCAACTAATGCACTGGTTCACAATGATTTGGGCGTTCTGTATCAAAAGAGCGGCGAACCGCAGAAATCACTTCAGCACCATCAAGAAGCGGCACGCCTTCAGCCGGCTAACAAAATATTCCAGAAAAATCTGGCCGATCTATTTTATATAGAATTTTTTGAGCTGGAAAAAGCAATGGATATTTATGTCGGTCTGCTTGCAAAAGCGCCGAGGGATATTGAAATTCTCAAGGCCATTGCCCATCTGTGCAGGGAGTTGGGAAATGACGCAGACTCCCGTTTCTTTCTGGAAAGAGTTCTCAGTTTTCAGCCCTGGGATAATGAAGCACGAATTGCATTGCAGCGTATGAGTGAGGCTAACCAGCCCAGAGAAAACCGATGATTGTTTCCATGCCCAGCGGTAGAGCTCATGGCTGGGGCATTGCCGGCGAATACCTGAGGAGTGAGATAGCCAAACTACCCCCTCTGGACGGAGTAACGCTTCATTGCATCAGCGGCCATGATCTGCGCCCGATGAACCCCTCTGACTGGAACCGGATCAATATTGGTTATTGTTTTTTTGAAAATGATATTGAAGTGCTGCGACACACCCGTCGTGCCGCACAGGAGTGGGATTTTATCGTTGCCGGTTCATCCTGGTGCGAGTATCAGTTGAGGATTGGCGGTGTGCGGAAAACCTCAACCGTTCTCCAGGGTGTTGACCCGGCAAACTTCTATCCCATGCCACCCCGCCGCGATGATGGGCGGTTTATTGTTTTTTCAGGCGGCAAGTTTGAATACCGTAAAGGGCAGGACCTGGTTATGGCTGCCATGCGGGTTTTCATGCAGCGCCATCAGGATGTCTATCTGGCTTGCTCCTGGATCAACCAGTGGCCCTTCTCGCTGGCAACCATGAGCCACTCCCCCCATATTTCGTTTCACCCTTCAAATGATGACTGTGTAACCATACTGCAACGTACGATCCAGGAAAATGGCCTGCCGCCGGAACGCGTCTATCTGGCGCCGCTGGTGGACAATACCCTGATTAAACAGATTTACCAGCAGACAGATATGGGTATATTCCCCAACCGCTGTGAAGGTGGCAATAACATGATCATGTGCGAATACATGGCTTGCGGCCGCACTGTCATCGCCAGCGATACAACAGGGCATTCGGATGTCATTACCGGTCAGAATGCCTTTCCGCTGTCTGATTATTCACCGGTGCTGATAAAAGATACGGCAGGCGAACCTTCTGCCATCTGGCATGAAGCTTCGGTGGAGGAGCTCATTGGACAGCTGGAGTATGCCTATGCCAATCGGGATGTCTGCGCCCGAAAAGGGCTGACTGCTGCAAATGACATGAAACAGCTGGCCTGGGACAAGGCCGCGCGGGAATTCCATGCCATCGGGGTTAGGCTTGCCGCTGCTGCCAGGTAGTGTCTGGGAAATGCCGGATTGAATTCTGAAATATCGCACAGGAGACAGACTATTTATGGAGATAACATTTAGCCAACTCTCACGTTTGGTTTCCTTTGTTAATAAAATTGAAGGTGAAACCTACCCTGAAGTTCCGTCTTTTATCCATTCGGATATTAGCGATAAAGTCTTGAATATTATATTACCCCAGTACAATATCAGCCGGGATGCACGAATTCTGGACATTGGTTGCGGTCAGGGGCCAGCCCTGGATATCTTCAGGAATAAAGGTTACCAGTATATAATCGGTATTACCTTAAACGATGAAGATGTCCGCATCTGCCGTGAAAATGGGCATGATGTGCGTAAGATGGATCAATCCTTCCTGGAATTTCAGGACGCTTCATTTGATTTTATCTGGGCCAGACATGTTATTGAGCATAGTATTTTTCCGTACTTTACATTGACGGAATTTGCCCGGGTTATGGCTCCGGGAGGGACACTCTATCTGGAGGTGCCTGCCCCTGAAACCTCTTGTCATCATGAGACAAATCCTAACCATTACAGTGTTTTTGGCCGTGGCGCCTGGGCCTCGCTTTTAGGGCGCTGTGGATTGGTCGTGCGTGATGAGGCGAAGTATTCTTTTACCACCGGCATGGGGCCGGATGAATACTGGGGTTTTGTCTGCGCAAAATTGTAACCCAAAAGCCACCATATATCGCAAGGAATGAATCCAATGAATAATTTACATGTCTGGTTGGCTTGTATCAGTTATCCCATAACTGCGTCCGTGTATATTGAGAAAGCTCTCAGGAAACGCTGTCGAACGACTACCATTGGCCCTTCTCTGTCGCCCGGGTTGATTGAAAGATTGCGGCAACTGAAAATGGATCTGCCGCAGAATCAGCTGGATATTGTTACAGTAGTCAATCCGGACATGGAGCAGATCATTGCCGACACGGATCCGGCTAACTACCCTGACCTGTACCTCTGGGTAGAAACCGGGGGCGGTTACTATCCTTTGAACTTAAGTACCTTGTCTTGCCCCAAAGTTTGTTATCTTGTTGATACACACCTTTATCTGGAATTTCATCTTGAGTGGGCAAAGCAGTTTGATATTGTTTTTATTGCTCAGCGCGAATACCTGGAGAATTTTAGAGCTCAGGGTATACGAGTGCACTGGCTCCCCTTGGGGTGTGACCCGGAGGTGCATCGCCGGTTTGATGAACCAAAGATTCATCTGATCGGCTTTGTTGGCGGTGTTAAATCCGGGTCACGGCGCGAAACCTTGCTTACAACATTGGCCAGTCAGATTCAGGTTCATTATGATCGTTGCTATTTGGAGGACATGGCCCGCGTTTTTTCTCAGTCCAGGATAGTTTTCAATGAAGCTATTATTAATGACCTGAATATGCGCGTTTTTGAGGCCATGTCGACCGGCTCTTTACTGTTGACCGATCTTGCCAGAAACAGCGGACAGGATGAGCTTTTTCGGGATGGGGAGGATTATGTCGTCTATCGGGACAATAACCTTTGTGATGTCGCCCGTTTCTACCTGGATAACGAAGAACTCCGCGAACAGATTGCTGCTCGTGGGCGCTGCTTAGTGCACAATGCACATACGTATGCCCATCGTGTGGATGACCTGCTGGATGTGGTATTTAATTGTAAGCCGGATACCTTTTCGGCGGCAGAACTTCGGGAGCGATCTCTGGCAGGGGTGCCTGCTGTTGACGCCGATATTCCGGCCATTATGAGTATAAGCAGTGCCAGACGGAGCTTTGTTATTCCTGTGTTGGATATGTCACCGGCCAGCGAATACAACATTCTCACACTGCTCAGCGACCTGGATGATGTTGAAGGTGACGTTATCGTGGTATTTAATGACCCGGAGGTGGCTGAACACTTGAAGGGGCATCCCCGAATAACCCGCTATGCCATTATGAAGCAGAATATTGGAGTTGCCCGAGCCTGGAATCTGGGACTGGAGATTGCTGTTACACCGACAGTATTTATCATGAATGCCGACCTTCATGTTGAGCCTTCGGCAATAGATGCGCTGGAACAGGCTTTGAATAGTTTGCCGGATGCCGCCTGCGTCGGCCCACAGGGCTGTTTCAGTGAGTATGCGCTTACCAAAGATTATGTTTACTTTGATAAAGGGACCTTCAGTCAGCCTCTGGTAGTCGATGCCGTATCCGGTTTTTTCTTTGCGATCAAGATCGAACACTTCAACAACAAGATCATTCATTTTGAAAATGCATTCACACCATGCTATTTCGAGGAGTTGGATCTTGGGCTTCAGATCAAACAGGCCGGTCTGAAAAATTATATTGTCCCGGTAACCGGATATGATCACCATTGGAGCGGGACCATCAGGGCTTTAAGGGAGATTGGTTATTA
>JBGSQR010000183.1:0-2107 GCA_041737975.1 Geobacterales bacterium
TGCCGGCGCAACCCTGATCGGTATCAGCTCCCTGTTCAACGGTATTGGCAGAATATTCTGGGGTGGTTTATCAGACAGAATCGGCAGAATCCAGACCTTTCGCCTGATCCTATCCAGCCAGATTTTTGTATTTGTAGCACTGCTTTTCGTAAAGAGCCCCATACTGTTCGGAATTATGGTCTGTTACATACTGCTCTGTTACGGCGGCGGCTTCGGTACCATGCCGTCATTTGTTCTGACCGTATTCGGCAGCAGAGTCATGGCCATTGTATACGGTTGCATGCTGATCGCCTGGAGCATGGCCGGCCTGCTCGGTCCTCAGGTAGTAGCCTTTTTCAAAGACAGCTACAGCAGCCAGCAGGCAGCATCCTGGACTTTCATTTCCGGAGCGACTGTACTAACTTTTGGCCTACTCCTGTCATTTGCACTAAACAATGACTCCTTAAACAACAACACCAATAATAAAAATTAAATTTTCCAGCCTATTCCTGATTATTTCAATTTCTTTGGTATACTCCTTTGAAAAAACATCCAGTCCGCATATGTTTATCAGGAGTACAATAATGACGCAGGAAGATACCAACAATTGTGAACCATCTGACAAACTCATCACAACAGCTCCGGCTTGCCAGCTATACGGCTCTGAAACAATCCTGCTGGCCGAAGATGACCATAACATCTCAAAACTGGTTGAAACAATTCTGACTACCTTTGGTTATGTAGTTATTACTGCCGTTGACGGCCAGGACTGCATCAATAAATTTATGGACAACAAAAACAAAATAAACCTGCTCCTGATGGACATGATGATGCCTAAAAAAACTGGTCAACAGGCCTATGAGGAGATAAGACAGCTAAAACCTGATGTAAAAGTGCTTTTTTCCAGCGGATATTCCGATATACCCTTGTTGGACAAACTATCAGCTGATGATGAAATAGATCTTATTTTGAAGCCGGCCCCGCCGGAAGAGCTTTTAAAAAAAATCAGAAGTATTTTGGACAGACTAAAAATCGTATAAAACATTTAAATTTTATAAGAATAGCTTATTAGCCATTGATCTGCCATACTCGACTATGTTATAAATATAGAAGATTATCTGCCACAGAGATCAATTCTCTGTGGTTTTTTATTTAAGTCGATAGCTAGCGCCCGCCTGCGTTGCATCCGTCCAAAGGAGTTCCCCCTGAAAGCCCATAGTTTTTTAACCATACCACGGCACGTTATTGCGACGCCGATTATTTTCGCATTGTCTTTTATCCTGTCCGGTTGTTGGGAACAAAATGCCAGCAACCTTAATGACGCAAAAAAAACTGACAAACCAGGTTTCAGTGCAAACTCATCCGCAAGTATCACTCCAAAACCTTTTACCACCAACAGCAGTTCTATCCGAGCAGCTCACCCTGAAATAGCTGCCCCCAAGATAAAATACAACGCCGGTGAAGACCCTGAGTTTGCCAAGAAAAAAGGCTGGCCGGTAAAAATGCCAGCTCCTCTGGCAGGGTCCATACTGCCGCAGAAGCGCATTGTCACCTATTACGGCAATCCGCTTTCAAAAAAAATGGGAGCACTGGGGGAATTCCCCAAGGATGAGATGCTGGCCAGACTGAACAAGGAAGTTGCAAAATGGAATGCAGCAGATCCTGCCACTCCGGTTCAACCGGCTCTGCACCTGATTGCCGTAGTTGCCCAGGGAGAACCGGGCAAGGCCGGTAAATACAGGATGGTAATTCCTGACAAAATCGTCAATCAGGTTTACGAATGGGCCAAAGAGAACAAATCCATACTTTTTATAGACATCCAGACCGGGCATGAAGATATTCGCACATTGCTGCCCCGTTTTGAATGGCTGCTGAAGAATCCTGATGTACATCTTGGTATTGATCCGGAATTCAACCTGATCAAAAACAAGGTCAAGCCGGGCAAGAAGATCGGCACCTACGACGCGGATGACATCAACTACGCCTCAGGATACCTGAAGGACCTGGTCAAAAAATACAACCTGCCGCCAAAGGTTTTTGTTATCCACCGTTTCACACGCAATGGGGTTACCAATTCGGACAAGATTACTCTGCGACCTGAAGTGCAGATTGTCATGCATATGGATGG
>JBGSQR010000547.1:0-4760 GCA_041737975.1 Geobacterales bacterium
AGGGCGGATCTGCTTCTTCCAGAATTTGCAGAATGTTTTCTTCAAACTAATAGTGTACTTGATCAGCAACGTCCATGTATTTTTGATAAACATTCAGTAATTACAAATGGGCAGAAATTCCGTTATTCAGTACAACTTTTCCCTCTAGTTTCAGAAAAGAATCGTCAGGTTGTTGTAAGGATAGACGATATTACTGAGCACGCCCGTCTTGAGGAAATGATGGTGCAGACAGAGAAAATGACCATGGTCGGCGGTCTTGCAGCCGGAATGGCTCACGAAATCAATAATCCTCTTGCCTCAATTATGCAAAACACACAGAACATCCAGCGGCGAATTTCTGCTGAATTACCTGCTAACAAGGAAGCAGCATCTGAAGTTGGTATAAATCTGGATGCAATAGCTGCTTATTTAAAAAAGCGTGGAATCACAGAATTCGTAACACATATCATGGAGGCAGGATCGCGAATTGCCAAAATAGTTAATACACTGCTTCGATTCACAAACAAAAGTGAATCAAGTCGAGAAACGGTTTATTTACCAAAACTTATAGAACAAGCTCTTGAACTGGCAGCCAGCGATTACGAGATGAAAAAACAGTATAATTTCCAGAATACTGTTATTTTACGTGAATATGATCCATTAGTACCACCTGTCATGGTAACGGTTTCCGAATTAGAACATGTCTTGCTGAATATATTAAAAAATGCAGCTCAAGCAGCATCATTGGTAAAAGAACAACGATTACCACAAATTATTTTGCGTACAAAAAAAGAAAAAAATATGTCGGTTATTGAGATTGAAGATAACGGCAAAGGAATGAAGGAAACAATACAGCGCCGTGTATTCGAGCCATTTTATTCAACTAGGGACGTGGGTGAAGGTACCGGACTTGGACTTTCAATTTCATATGCTATTATAACAAATACGTACAATGGTCAAATCGAGGTACAGTCGCGATCAGGCGAAGGCACCTGTTTTATCCTCAGCATACCATCACAAGGAAGTGATAATTGAAAAATCAAATTAATGTTTTGATAGTAGATGATGAGACAATCATTCTTGATTGCCTGAGCATTTATTTCGAAGATGATGGTTTCATTGTTCAAACAGCAACAAGCGCCAAAGAGGCACTACAGCTGATTGTATCTACAAAACCCCAGGTCTGCGTTACCGATATGGGACTTAACGATATGAGTGGAGAAGAATTCATCCTGAAGGCCCATCAGATAACTCCTGACACACGTTTTTTGATTCATACCGGATCATCTTTTACCCTAACAGACGAATTGCGCTCTATAGGCATGACCGATGAGGATATTATTATAAAGCCGGTCCTGGATTTCACCATTATTACAAATCGAATCAGGGCTTACGTCTCAGAAAGAGAGAATCACAATGTCTAGAAAGCCGCTTTTACTGACCATTGATGATGAAGCATCGATTCGTTCAAGCCTGAGGGCCTTTTTTGAAGACTGTGGATATGAGGTCATGGAAGCATGTGATGGACAAAAAGGCATGGAATTAATCATAAGCAGGCGACCGGATATTGTAATTACCGATCTTCGGATGCCCGGTATGGACGGCATTGAAGTCATCGATTGGGTACGCGAGTTTGACGACAACCTTCCGATAATAATGTTATCCGGTACCGGTGTAATTTCAGACGCTATCGAAGCGTTACGGCGTGGTGCCTGGGACTATATTACCAAACCCATTCAGAACCTGATTGAACTTGAATTAATTATTGAACGCAGCCTGGAACGGGCAGGCCTGATAAAACAAAACAGAGACTACCATGACAATCTTGAGCAGCTTATTGCAGAGCGGACAGAACAGCTTTCAAAACTTATTACTGCCGTAGAACAAAGCGCTAATAGCGTAGTAATTACCGACCCACAGGGCATTATTGAATATGTAAATCCCAAATTTACTGAAGTGACCGGATATTCCAAAGAAGAGGCAATTGGCAAGAAACCTCAAATTCTTAAATCCGGTAAACAACCGGAACAGATTTATAGTGAGTTATGGCGAACAATCAGCTCCGGCAAGGAGTGGCGTGGCGAACTCTGCAATAAGACCAAAACCGGATCCTTTTTCTGGGAATTGTGCAGCATTGCTCCGATAAAAGACCATTCCGGTACAATTACAAGTTTTGTCGGAATCAAGGAAGATATCACCGAGCGCAAACGATATGAAGCAGAGCTGTTTTACAAAGCTAATCATGATGAACTCACCGGACTTTTCAATCGATATTACATGCAATCATACCTTGAACTGCAATTGGATATACTTAACCGAGAGAGCAAGTCATTAAGTCTGATGTTACTGAATATTGACAGCCTCAAATTTGTTAATGATACGTTCGGGCACGAGTTCGGAGACTTGCTGCTTAAAGAGATTGCTGACCGCCTCAAACATATCTGTGGACCGGAATACCTGGTAGCCCGCTTTCTTGGTGACGAATTTGTTATTATTCCACCGCTCAAAACTGTTGAAGGAAACATGGCTATCCAGGCTGAAATGGTTAGAAATGCCATTAACAGTGTATTTTCGTTCAATGGAGTCGAGGTTGTCGCCACCGTCAGCATTGGCATTGTATCCTATCCGGAGGATGGAGAATGTGTTGAAAGCCTTCTGAAAAATGCTGAAGCAACTATGTTTCAAGCCAAAAAAACAGGTAAAAATTCCATTGCATATTTCACAAGGGAAATGAGCAGCCTCAGCCAAAAACGTCTTTTACTGGAAACAAGATTACACCAGGCACTGGAACGCTCCGAATTTTCTTTAAATTATCAGCCTCAGTTTAATCCATCCAGTGGAAATATCATCGGAATGGAGGCGCTGCTAAGGTGGACGCCAGATGGAATCGGACCGGTCTCTCCTGTTCAGTTCATACCCATACTAGAAGAAATAGGCCTAATCGTTCAGGTTGGGGAGTGGGTCTTGTGGCATGCATGTTCACAGTGTGTAGAATGGCAGAGAAATGGCCTGCCGCCATTGCGCATCTCAGTCAACATTTCCGCACTACAGTTCATGCGCAGCGATCTGGATATCACTGTCAAACGCGTACTCGACACGACCGGTCTTGCCCCGCAACTGCTCTGCCTGGAACTTACTGAAAGCACAATCATTTTAGATAGCGAAAAAACTCTAGAAAAAATGGCCGCTCTGATTAGCACCGGAATCCGGCTTTCTCTTGACGACTTTTGCACCGGTTATTCATCGCTGGAATACCTTGGCCGCATGCCTATCAATGAACTAAAAATTGATAGATCGTTTGTAACCAGAATGCTTAAAACACGTAATGATGCAGCAGTTGTAAATACAATCATAGCCATGGGACATGGCCTGGAAATGGAACTGGTCGCTGAGGGAGTTGAAACAGAGGAGCAGCTGCAATATCTCACGCAGCGAAATTGTGAAATCATCCAAGGATACCTGATCAGTAAACCGCTTGATGCAGTCGAATTTGAAAGTTTTGTCAAAGAATGGCCACACACAAAGGCACAAACTTATAATACAGCAGAAGGAAGATGCCAATGACCCTTAAAATTAAGACTATTTCTGTTGTACTAACAATTTTATTTTCCTTCACATCTTTTATAAACCGTTCTATTGCCGCTGAGCTGCATTTTATTACAGAGGAACTTCCTCCAAACAACTATACTGAAAATGGTCAGATCAAAGGAATTGCTGTTGATCTGCTAAGAGAAATCTGGAAAAGAAACGGAAAACCTGCACAACCAATTCAAGTGTTACCCTGGTCGTTAGGCTATGAAATAATTCTTAAAAAACCTGGAACCGTTCTGTTTTCCATGGCGCGACTTGGCACTCGTGAAAACACATTTAAATGGGCAGGCCCAGTAGTATCAATGAAATTTGTGCTCTTTGCCAAGAAAGGTAAGATCAAGCCAGAGTCATTACGTAACCTGAAACAGTTCCGTTTTGGGGCAATTGTCAATGAAGCAGGAGAGTTCCTTCTGCTGGAGCAGGGTGTACCATCACAGAATATTGATCGCTCAACTACAAATGCAAAGATGGTCAAAAAGCTTGCTAATGGCAAAATTGATATGATCGCCTTTAGCGAACTGGCAACACAAGAACTATTTGACAAAAAAGGGCTTAATCCAAAGCAGTTTGAAGCGGTAGGAACCCTATCAGGCTCTTCACTTTGGTATGCATTTCACAAAGACGTACCCAATGAAGTTGTCGAGTCTTATCAAAAGACTTTAGATGCAATCAAAGCTGACGGAACATATGACAAAATTACGAACAAATATCTGAAGAGCAAGTAGGCTTACTAAAAATATTTAACCCAAAAGCAAACAGCTAAAAGCAGAACTAAAAACTTTTCCATTTGCTGGTTGCGTTTTTGTACCAAGCTAACCTGTTAAAAACCTTGTGACAAGATCTTAGCTCTCAGTGGTAGTATCCAGATGCGGTTGATGCAACTTGACCGGCTTGCCGCGCCTTATCCTCAAATTGAGCATCTCTACAACTACAGAGAAGGCCATAGTGAAATAGATGTATCCTTTGGGTATATGCATGTCCAGTCCATCTCCGATCAATGCAACACCTATCAGCAGCAGAAAACTAAGAGCAAGCATCTTGATTGTCGGATGTTCTTCAACAAAAGCACTGATCTTGCCTGAAAACAACATCATGAATCCGACCGCAATAACAACGGCAGCGACCATAACACCAAGCTGACTTGCCATCCCTATGGCCGTGATAATAGAATCCAGCGAAAAAACAATATC
>JBGSQR010000559.1:0-3492 GCA_041737975.1 Geobacterales bacterium
AGATATCACACCGCTCGGACCATGCCCGCACCGGAGAAGAACTGACTCTTAACAGTGTTGAATTACTACCACCACGCACTCTGGACATAAATTCCTGAGCCGTGAAAACATAAAATCCCTCCTGCCTGAACGATTTTGTCAGAACAGACTCGATAGCCTGCAGCCCTTGCCCGGCATCACCGGCAAGCACAATGGCAATGTCATTTCTTAAATCCAGCTGACCTGTATTCATGGACTGTTCTCCGATCAAACTCAATGACTATTCCGGCCGTTTTGGTTGAAACACCAGCTTCCCTCCGTAATGACCCAACAGTATTACAACCGGCTGAATCATCAGTAGAGAGCCAACATAAAGCCATTTTACAAACCCTGGATCGGCCAGAATATCAGGGTGGCTAAGACGTAAGCCTACAATCAGAATGCTAATAACAAAAAGCAAGATAGAGAGGATAATTTTTTTAATAAAAATAGGGGCTCTGGCCCCACGAAATTTACTCTGCCAGTCGCGGATTCCAGAAATGAAAGAGACAGGCACTGCCAAACAAACAACAATCATAAGATGCAGTACAGTATGCTCGTAGAAAGGGTTTAATGTCACAACAGCCAGCGTTAGAAAAAGGAAAGCAATAGGAACCAGACCATTGGAAAAATGGGCCGCCACCGCATGAAGTATAAATGTTTTGTACATGTCTTTCATAAAGCTGATCATCGGCATCGGCTTCCTCCACTTCACAATACTTTCTAATCTTTTAAAACAATCAAAACAACTGCCGAGTCAGATCAGCTCCAACAGATACAGGAGACAGGACAGACATCGATAGCCTCACTCTGAATATCCTCTTCTGAAGCCCCATCAGGATCGTGTACTTCAGCTTTTTCGTCACTGTTCATGCGAAATACACTGGGAAGATTTCCGGCACACATCCCGCAGCCAATACACAAATCCTGATCAACAAATACATTTTTAGCCATGGAGTCCCTCTCCTATTTCTATAACTCCTTGAGGTTACTGAACTCACCCCATGCAAGGAAATTTTGCGGTGCCAGGGTATAATCATAAAGATTATCCATAATGTTGAAATGCTTCTTTTCTTCATCGGCAATTGTGAGCAGCAATTGCTTGTTAGCTGGATCCTTTTCCTTCGCTGCCATTTCTTCATAAAACTTGACACTGACCGCTTCAACCTGCATGGCGTGCTGATAGCCATCCAGAGATTTTTTCAAAGCATCAACACTGGCTTTATCCTTGATCAGATCCTGAAAAACATTTTTCGAGTTTTCAAGTGAAGTACTATCGGCCATGGACGTTGAAACTTCATCACACATCAATTTAACTGTGTCGTAGTGTTTTTGCTCATCCGCAGCCAGGTTGGTAAAAATGGTCTTCAGGGCAGCAACAGTGGTTTCAGATGCAAGCTTTTCATAATACGCTTTTCCGTCCAACTCCATCTTGAGCGCAAAGTCCAAAGTATTCATAATCAAAACCTCCAATGTAATTTTGTAAATACTTAAAAAGAATACCAGAGTTTTTGTGAATAGCAAATCAGGGTAGGGCCAACGGGGAAGGCATGCGTAGCGCAGCTTAAATAAAACATTCCAACAAAGAATGACAGGCCGCTGCTTGCTGAGTAGCAAATAAAGCGGCCTGCCGAACTCATCTATGAATTCTTATTTTTATTCCGGTTATGTGAAAACCATTTGGGTTTGTTTTTTGAAGGCTGTTTGGCAGCGTCCGGCGCTGAAGCCTCTTTGGATTTTGAAGCGGGTACTGAGCCATTCAGGGAAGCCACAAGCTCTTGCGCCCACGTTTCATCCCCATGACAGCATTCATCTGCAATCAGCTTAACATCTTCAGGTTTTGCCCCGTTAGATTTGATATCACAGAGGTGACTGATCAGATTTTGTGACCAGAAATATTCTTGAATCTCTTTTTTACCATCAACTTCAATATAGGAATAATCGGTACAGGGGATGTTGCTCTTCAATATTTTTTGCGAACAACCCAGTTTTTGAGCCGCCTGATGAATATCAAGCATACCGTTGACATCTTTTCTGACAATCACTTTTGAAGAACCTTGTGGCGAACAGTCGGCATGCAGAGCAATCTGCCGAACCAGCTGTTCATCGAAATCACCGCGCTCTTCAAAACTCAATTCGGAAAAATCACAGGCCATGATCTGTTCTCCCAGATCACTGACAACCAGAAACCGGATTACATCTTCTTCAAATGTATGTTCGGACAGTTTGACCTGGATATCACAATTGCGCTCAGAAAAGAGCTCAGCAGACTCCGCATCCACATTTGCAAGGGCAATTTCTGCCAATCTGGATCTGAATGTCCCGTTTTCCGGCCTGAAAGTAATATCACTGGTAATCTTTTTCAAAAGCTTATTCATTTTAGGTTCTCGATCCAATTGTTTATTTTACGGTAACGCCTGTCGGATAAAACCGGACAGGCGTATCTTAACTTTTTACTGCCAATAATTCTACATGATCAATTTCAATTTTAAAATTTCAACTGATAACAAACCACCAAACTACTCTTAAAATCAAGTTAAATAAGCGAGTGAGGGTTAAGAAGCCTGTGAATCCAGCCAATGGGTTAATGCTCTCCTCACACCCCTGTCCACATACGAAAAAATCCGCTGGACTGAATTGTGAGTATGAGCGGGTGAGTGTCCCGCAACCATGTTCACTTTAAAACCGAGTTGATCATAGACTTCGTAAAATCTACGGTAAAGCATGGCATTATTCAACTCTTTACCTGAACCTCTGGCGACAAAATTGTTGCTTATCAACCCGGCTCTTCTGCCCATAAGCCCGGCAATACACTGGGAATCGGTATAAATCTGCAAACACTCAAAAGCGGCATCCGGCAGTTTCTCCCGTAAATCTTGCAACGCCCAAAGGACCGTCTGGACTTCAAGCTTTGTGGATGAGGTATCGTCAAACAGCCTGGTTTTAAGCTGTGCGGACACATCTTCCCTCTTGATGTTGTCCAGCTCAGAGTCCAGAAATGTCATTGGAACAATCAGATAACCGCCAATCCCCAGCTTGTGTTGGGGGTTCACACTTACGTCTGTAAAAAGAGCAAAATTGTTCATAATCCTTCTTCTATAACTCGATTACTTTATCCGTAATTTCCGTAAAAGCCACATCGTGGCTGACCAGAAAAAGTTGATCATACCAGTGTTCCGTCACCTCTTCGCGCCCCACATCAATAGCTCGAAAGGCATGGGCCAGGTTCTCGCGGCGTGAAGCATCCAAATTGGAAGTCGGTTCATCGAAGAAGGCCACGCGGGCGCCGATGGTCTGCAGCAATGCCAGGCGTAACGCAACTACAGCGCTCATCATCTGCCCACCGGAGAGTTGATCATCATTGCGTTCTCGAATCGTACCTTCGTGCATATCTCTCAGTGTAATCTGATAATTATCTCCCCAGTAAAGTTCCTCATCCGAATCGGCTATAGTTCTGTAAATACGGTCGGCTCT
>JBGSQR010000566.1:0-2178 GCA_041737975.1 Geobacterales bacterium
TTGTGAGAACAGCGGCGACTGCAGGATCCGGGGTGCCTGGGAAACTCTGACCAGCGGCATCAATGAACTGATGGGCAGCATGACACTGTCTGACCTGCTGGCGCACGATAATTCAATGCAGACAAGGGAGGCGTATGCCAATCAAGATTCCGGTCCTATTATTTATATTTGTATCAACCCTGTTTCTTGTAAACATTCCGGGAACCAGTTTGGCACAACCAACCGTAAGAATAAATACTGCCAGCCAGGACATGCCTCTGGAAAAACTGGCTGCAGAACTCAATGATGGTCAGCAAAGCACAACAGAACCGGACCTGCATATCACAGAAAAAATCCGCCTGGCTGTCTTGAATGACAAGTCACTTTCCAGTGAGGCAAAAAAAGTAAAGATTATTACGTTTGGCGAAAAGGTTACCCTGAAAGGTTCTGTCAAATCAGGACAGGAGAAAAAGTCCATTGAACGGATGGCAGCCAGGATTGCCGGCGAGGCCAATGTTATTAACGAAATTGTCATCGTGCCTTAATACCTGTCTGAGCATGATGAATCCGGCCGATCATCCCTTCTCCCTGAGGGAAAAGGTGGCCGAAGGCCGGATGAGGGGGCAGCAGAGCAAGATAAATCAACATTTCCCCCTCACCCTAACCCTCTCCTTTAGGCCACTGAGGTCCTCATGGAGAGGGGACTGTTTGCAGTCATTACAGAAGATTCGTACCTATCAGCCAAAAGGAGCTAAAATCATGGAATACACACCTAAAGAATATGATTCATTGATTGGAATGGCAGGCTTCAGTGAGACCATTCTAAGAAATCATTTCACTCTCTATGAGGGTTATGTCAACAACACAAACAGGGTCTTTGCGACTCTTGAGCAGTTATTGAACGATGAGAGCACCGCCTTTCCTGAATACGCGGAATTAAAGCGCCGGCTGGGGTGGGAATTTAACGGCATGCGGCTGCATGAATACTATTTCGAAAATCTTGGCGGCAAAACAGCTTTGGATAAAGAGTGCAAACTGGTTCACAAGCTGATCAAAAACTTCGGCTCCTTTGAGGCCTGGGAAAAGGACTTCCGAGGAACAGGCGCCATACGAGGTATCGGATGGGCCGTACTCTACCAGGACCTTTCCGATGACAGGCTGATCAATTTCTGGATCAACGAGCATGACGTTTCCCACCCGGTCGGTTGCAAACCGTTACTGGTTATGGATCTGTTTGAGCACGCATTCATCTCGGATTACGAATTGAAACGAACAGAATACATCAACGCATTTTTCAAAAATATCGACTGGCAATTGGTGGATGATCGACTTGAATAGCCGGATGGGATGTATATTCTAAAGACAAGAGAGATAACGATATGAGTTCACATATTGAATCACAGCAGATTGACTCAAAAAGAACACTACGGCGCCGTGCAGAGGATCGCTTATATAATTCAGAAGCAATCTCACAACAACTTACCCCGGAAAGTGAATCTCAGCGACTTCTGCACGAATTGCAGGTCCACCAGATTGAACTTGAAATGCAGAATATGGAACTCCACCAGGCCAGTATTGATGTGGAAACTTCTCTGGAAAAATACACCGACCTCTACGACTTTGCCCCGGTCGGGTACTTTACACTGGACAGTGAAGGCGTTGTAAGAGATGTGAACCTTACCGGCTGCGGGCTATTTAGGATTAATAGAGCAAGGCTGTTGGGTCGCCATTTTGAACAGCTTGTTTCAACAACTGACCGTGACGATTATAATGCGTACATCACTAAAATAACGAAGAGCCGGACTAAAAATACCTGTGATGTTGTGATGTTGAAAGAAGGCAGACATCCGTTCCATGTTCAAATCAAGGCAATAGTTACTTCAGAAAAAGAGTACCGTCTTGCCGTTATTGATATTTCAGAACAGGTACAATTACGGGAAGAATTAGCGGGAAGAATTAGCGGCAAAAATGCAACAACTTGAAGCGGTTCTCTCTCAGGTCAAGCAGTTGGAAGGTATGATCCCGATCTGCAGTTATTGCCATAAGATCAGGGATGAAAAGGAAATCTGGAATCAGATGGAAAAGTATATTACCGAACATTCTGAAGCGACCTTCACCCATGGGGTCTGTCCGGATTGTTTTGAAAAAGTCACAAAAGATATTGGTAAAAAAATACATGAATTAGACCCTGCCGGGGCA
>JBGSQR010000585.1:0-1919 GCA_041737975.1 Geobacterales bacterium
CAAAGTTGCGGTAAAGCCAACAATATGGATTACAGAAGGCGATTAAGAAAACCTTTGATGCGCTCATTTTCCTGACCTTTGCTGAAGAAATCCTTTGGCGCTCCCTCCGCCAGAAAACTGCCCGACTCCATAAAGATAACCCTGTCGGCCAACTCACGGGCAAAACCCATGTGGTGAGTAACAATCAACATGGTCATTCCTTCATCAGCCAGTGTATGGATAGTGTCAAACACCTCGCCAACCAACTCCGGATCCAAGGCCGATGTCGGCTCATCAAAAAGCATCAGTTTTGGCTGCATGGCCAACGCTCGGGCAATGGCAACTCGCTGTTTCTGACCACCTGAGAGAGTAGCCGGAAAAACGTCCCGTTTATCAGAGAGTCCAACCTTATCAAGAATTTTCAGGGCGATTTCACGACACTCTTCCAGCCGTTTCTTTTGAACAGTCAATGGACCTTCCATGACATTTCCAAGCACAGTCATATGCGGGAACAAGTTGAAATTTTGGAATACCATGCCGATTTCCGCACGCAGGGCACAGATATTATGCAGCGAATCCAGATGTCTTTTACCATTGCGCGTTACATAACCGACTTCTCGACCTTCGAAGAGTATGCTGCCTTCGTCGATTTCTTCCAGAAGGTTGATGGAGCGCAGCAGAGTTGACTTGCCAGACCCGGATGGACCGATGATGACCAGCTTTTCTCCCGGATTAATTTCAAGATTGACTCCATTGACAGCGGTCAGTGACTTGAATCGTTTGGTAATGTTTTCCAGTTTTATCAGCGGCTGATTAGCGGTGTTCATAAATGCCTGCCCGGTATTCAATTTTTTCAAACACAAATGTAAAGATACTTGTCAATACCAGATAGATAACTGCTGCCAGTGCCAACGCAGTGATATTGAAATAGGCGTTGAATAGCTGGTCAGCAGAACGCATCAATTCAACCATGGCAATGGTGGACACCAATGCCGTATCCTTGATCAGGGCAATGAATTCATTACCAACCGGAGGCATTAGCCGTTTGTAAGTCTGTGGAATAATAACCCGCCGCATGGCCTGGCCATAGGTCATGCCGATGGCTTTTGCAGCTTCCATCTGACCCTGTTCGATACTCTGGATCGCTCCGCGAATGATTTCCCCCAGATAGGCAGAGTAATTCAAGCCCAGACCAATTACTGCGGCGGTCAGCGGGGGCAGGGTGATCCCGAAAGCCGGTAGTCCGTAATAGATAAAAAACAGTTGCAGCAATAGCGGTGTTCCACGAAAAAACCAGATAATAAACCAGCAGAAAGCAGAGAGCAGTTTGAAGTTACTGATACGACCCAGTGCAATCAACAATCCTCCCAGAGGAGAGATCAGCATTGTGCAGAAGACAAGCAAAAGGGTCATACAAGCACCCTTGAGCAGCGAAGGAAGAAAGCTGCGACAGTCTTTCAGTACTGAAAGCCAGACCGGTTGACTTTGCTGTTTTACGGCAGCTGCAAAGTTGTTTGCTTCGCTGTTGTCGGGAAAAATGGCCAGTATTTCCTGATTGACAGCCAGCGCTTTGTCAAGTTGCTCAAGTGAAGCATAGATCCTGGCAATCTGCATGCGACTGGCAACAAAATCACTGCCATCATCACCGGAAGCTGGTGGAGGGATCTGTTTGAAAATTGCTATTGCGCCGGGCAGATCACCTTGGCTCATCAGATCATTAGCTTTGCGGGAAAGTTGATCATAATCAATTTCCGCCAGACAAGTTCCTGCCAGCATACACAAAAAAAGCAGGGCCACAAAGGCCCTGCAAAAAAGATATTTCATTGAACCCTTCATGTACTAGAATTTCTTGGGATTGGTTATGTCTTCTGCGAACCACTTCTTTGACATTTTCTTCATTGTGCCGTCCTTGACCATCTTGTCCAGAGTAACCTGAACCT
>JBGSQR010000589.1:0-8158 GCA_041737975.1 Geobacterales bacterium
TAGGCCACCAGTCGCGGTTTGACGTGCCACTGCTGCCAGTTGGTTTTCCCGTTCTGCCTGTTACCGGGCACTTGCTTTCACTACTCATTTCCGATCTCCTTTCTGGTTGATGTTCAATTGACACTTATTTTCACTGGACCAGGTAAATTTTATACAAATAATTACTAAATAATAAATATTACTATTTAGCTGTCAAGTCAATGTAAAAATAATTAAATTTGAAACTGGAATTTGTGAGGAATAGTATAGTAAGATAATTCTATCATAGAAGCGCTTATTGTAAATAAGCACCAATATTCACGATGACAGCAGGCAGCAAATAAAATTTTATCAGTTGGTAAACATGTACCAAAATACTTCCATCAAAAATAATGAAGATTTTGTTTTCAAATTCACCGAATCCTGCAAAGAAGCCGGACTAAAGGTTACTCATCAACGGATTGAAATATACCGTGCATTATTGAGCAGCAAGGACCACCCATCAGCAGAAATGCTTCATAAAATAATTGCGGAAAAACTTCCTTCCATTTCTCTGGATACGGTTTACAGGACTCTTGCTACATTCGAACAACATGACTTGATTTCACGCATCAATACTTCAGGCAGCCAGGCACGATTCGAAGTTGTCACAACGCAGCATCATCACCTGATCTGCAGCAGATGCAACACAGTGATCGATTTTCACTGGCCGGCTTTTGACGAGATTGATCAGCCTGAGACAATTAGAAACTGGGGGAATATTTCCAGTAAAAGTGTCGTTATTTATGGAATGTGCAACATCTGTCTCGGCAAAAGCTAATCTAAAATTCCTTCCGCCTCCTTTCCTGCTACTTCAATGATTAAACTTTTTTGGACTCTAATGAGATTTTTAGTTTGACATATTTTTTCCCGACTAATATTGATAACGAAATTCATTTGCACGGAGAGGTTATGGCAAACTATTTTGACATGGAAGAAGCAAAATCAATTTCCAGAGTAATTAAACATAAACTGGCCAAAAAATTTAAAGACCCCATAGATTGCCTTACTGCGCATCTGATTTATGAAAGCTCGGAAGTATTATCAAAAACAAAACCGGCAAATCTTGTCTCACTAGTAAACAATCCTCTGGCATGCGGCATTAATCTCTATCAATTATGGAGTCAATACCAAAATGAAGTTGCAAAAAGACTTGAAGGTCTGAATCTGCATGTTTTAAAAACCAGCCCAAAATCCGTTCTCCTGTTTTGTTATGACAGCAATGTGCTCTCCAAACACCTTTCCCACCCCGGCATCATGGCTCTGCTTTCTAAAGCCGGTTATAGCTCCCCGGCAACAAGCACTCTTCTATTGAACGAGTTGCAGTCAAAAATAGACCAGAGTGGAATCTTTCCACATGAAATAGGTTTATTCATTGGCTATCCGGCCAAAGATGTAGCAGCTTTCATGGGTGTTATTAAAATACCATTTACCTGCCAGGGACCCTGGAAGATATATGGAAACCCCGCAACAAGCCTTAGTCTGGTTAAAAGCCATCTGTTGTCAAGAGTTACAGTCGGCAAACAGTTATCCAGATGTAACACACCACAGGAATACATTGAGCTATCAAGAAACAACCTATTTTTATAAACACTTATTGATATTGCAATTCAATTACAAATAAAGGCGGAGTTATGAGCATTGTACTGGTCGGAGGAATGGATAGACTGGGTTCGCAGTATCAGAAAGAAGCCCAGAAAATGGGGATGCAGCTGCAGATTTTCAGCCAATTGGGACATAACGTGGGATCAAGAATCAAAGGCGCTGATGCTGTTGTCATATTCACCAATATGATTTCCCATAAGGCCCGCAACCTGCTGCTTCTACTTGTAGATGAAGCACGAATTGCGATAGATCGACGCATGGCAATGAAAATAATGGTACGGAGGTAACAAGATGAATCTGGCGATGCTCAAGCCCGGTCAACAGGGCAGGATAATAAAACTCGAAGCAGGTCTGGGTGCAATCAGGAGACGGATGATGGACATGGGGGTGCTGCCGGGAGAACTGATTAAAGTTGAAAAAATTGCTCCACTAGGCAATCCGATTGAAGTCACTGTCAGAGGCTACAATCTTTCTCTGCGTAAGGAAGAAGCCAGGGAAATCGAAATCGAGGTGGTGTCATGAGTCAAGTCAAACCGCTTATTATTGCTGTAGCCGGTAATCCGAATGCAGGTAAATCAACTTTGATCAACGCCATTGCAGGCAGTAGACTGCACGTCGGCAACTGGCCCGGTGTTACAGTCGAGAAAAAAGAGGCCGAGTTTGAGCATGCTGGACGAATGATAAAGCTTGTCGACCTGCCGGGCACTTATTCGCTTTCGCCTTATTCCCAGGAAGAAATCATTGCCAGAGACTATTTGGTCAGTGAGAAACCGGATTTGATTATCAATGTTGTTGACTCAACAAACCTTGAAAGAAACCTGTATCTGACCGTCCAGCTACTTGAACTTGGCATCCCATTGATAAT
The DNA here is from genome assembly GCA_041737975.1 of Geobacterales bacterium. Taxonomy (GTDB): domain Bacteria; phylum Desulfobacterota; class Desulfuromonadia; order Geobacterales; family Pseudopelobacteraceae; genus JBGSQR01. The sequence continues at coordinate 2,489 of JBGSQR010000589.1, forward strand.
GGCTCTCAATATCTATGACGAGGCGGAAGCCAAAGGCTACCGATTTGATTTAAAACAGATTGAAAACACCCTGGGTATAACAGTCGTACCAACATCAGCTACACGCAAGACAGGACTTGACGAGTTACTGCAAGCCGCCATCAGCCTGTCCTCCAACAAGGACAACGGACGTCCCAGAACTTTAAATTACGGAGAAGATATCGAACTGGTTCTGCCGTGCATTCTTGAATCGATTGATAAAAAATATCCAGCTCTACTTGAAAGATATCCACAGCGCTGGCTTCTGCTGAAAATTCTGGAAGCGGACAAGGTTGTGCTGAAAGAAACCGGTCTGGAAATTTTTGAGATGCCAAGTCAACCGCTCAAACATCTGCATCAAGCCCATGGTGATGACATTGAAGGATTACTGGCTGATATCCGCTACGGCCTGGCCAGCGGACTCTGTCGGGAAGCTTTAAAAAAGCCGGAAATGCGAAACGTCGCACTGACTGAAAAAATCGACCGGATTGTGCTCAACCGCTTTATGGGTATACCGATCTTTATGGCCGCAATGTGGTTGCTGTTCAAACTGACATTTGATCTCTCCGCCCCATTTGGAGAATGGATCAAAAACATGAACGAAGGGCCGTTCAAGCGATGGGCTTCCGCTATCCTTGGTTCCATCGGCGCACCGGACTGGTCCGTTTCGCTGGTGAATGACGGTATCATTGCCGGTGTCGGCTTTGTACTTGTATTCGTACCTGTCATCTTTTGTATGATGTTCTTCATCACATTTCTGGAAGGCAGCGGCTATATGGCCCGGGCAGCCTTTATCATGGACAGGGCCATGCATTCCATCGGTCTGCATGGCAAGTCGTTCATTCCGATGCTACTCGGTTTCGGCTGCAATGTTCCTGGTATCTACGCAACCAGAACCCTGGAGAATCAAAAAGACAAGATTCTGACCGCACTGTTGATCCCGCTGATGTCCTGCGGAGCGAGACTGCCCGTTTACGTGGTATTCATAGGCGTATTCTTCCCGTACAATTCCGGAACGGTACTCTGGTCACTTTATATTATGGGCATTTTACTTGCTGTACTGATGGGGCTGATCTTTAAAAAGACGATTTTCAAAGGCGAAGCCCCCATGTTCATCATGGAGCTACCACCCTATCGCATGCCATCTTTTTCCAGCCTCTGCCTACATACCTGGGAAAAAGGCAAACACTTCATCTATAAGGCAGGAACTTACATCTTTGCCGTATCAATCCTGGTCTGGTTCATGTTGAATCTACCATGGGGTGTAGAGAGCAAACGCGACTCTTACCTTGGACAAGCCGGAGCAGCTGTAGCGCCGATTTTTCAACCGGTTGGGTTCGGAACATGGGAGGCATCGGCAGCATTGATCACCGGTGTCATTGCCAAGGAAATCGTTGTGGGAACAATGGGAGAAATCTATACGCCCAAGAAAGAAGAAGAGAAGAAAGAAGTACCGACGCTGGGTGAAGACCTGAAAGATATTGTTGTTTCTTTCGGAGAGGCATCGAAAAAAGCAGTTTACAAGGTCTTGAACATACCGGAAGAGGAGAAGAAGGAAGAGGACAAATCAGTCCTTAACCAGGCGATCAAAGACGGGTTTACTCCACTTTCCTCTTACGCATTCATGGCCTTTGTCCTGCTCTACATGCCCTGCATGATAGTTGCTGCTGCCATGAGACAGGAGTTTGGTACATGGAAGTGGGTGGCGGTCGGATTCACCTACCAAACAGTTCTGGCCTGGGTTGTGGCATTGTTGATTTATCAGGGTGGCAAACTGTTAGGACTGGGAGGATAAGATGACCTTTGTTGATATCACACTAATGATTTTAATTGCGGGAGGGGCCGTCTGGCTCCTCTACAACTCGCTCTGGAAGAAAAAGGGCGGCTGCCACGGGTCTGACTGCAGCGGCTGCAGTTGCGAAAGCAAATCGGAAACAAAAATGTAGTCAGCGATTGACCCTGGGGTCAAGGGCATCACGGATGCCCTCCCCCAGTAGATTGTAGGAGAGTACGGTGATCAGAATTGCAAGACCGGGAAACAGGGACAACCACCAGGCAAACTCAATGTAGTCCTTGCCTGAAGTCAGTATATTACCCCAGCTGGCTGTTGGAGGTTGTACGCCGATGCCCAGGAACGACAGGGCCGATTCGGTCAGGATTGCTCCGGCTATGCCCAGTGTGGCTGAGACAAGGACGGGAGACATGGCATTGGGCAGGATATGGCGGAATATGATACGCATATCGGAACAGCCGATACAGCGGGCGGCCATAATATAGTCCATCTCTCTGATAGAAAGCGTTTCAGCCCGTACAAGACGGGCCACACCCATCCAACCGGTCAGACCGATGACAATCATGATGTACCAGATAGAGGGACGCAGAAAGGTTATTACGGCAAGGATCAAAAAGAAAGCCGGAAAACAGAGCATGATATCAACCAGCCGCATCAAAAAAGTATCAACCAGACCACTGTAGTAGCCGGAAACCAGACCAACAACAGTACCTATGGCGACTGCTATACCAACTGCAACAAAACCGACCTTGAGGGAGATTTGCGAACCATAGAGCACACGGCTGAAAACATCACGCCCCAGCTCGTCCGTACCAAACCAATGCTGCCAGGATGGAGGCGATAAAACATGCCAGGCATTGATATTGTTTGGATCGTAGGGAGCAATCAATGGGGCCAGAATAGAAACAGTAAAAAGCAAAACAACTACCGAACCACCGGCCAGGGCCATACGATTCCGCTTCAACCTCTGCCATAAAACAGCATATAAATATGAATTGGCAAAACTGGTCATATCACGCTCACAAACGGATCAAATCTTCATGCTCTTCTTCATGCGGGTTGATGTGAATCATAACATCACCCACGTTGGGGAAACCGTCAAAAATCAGCTTCTTGACCTTTGACGCGATGTCGTGGGATTCCTTGACCGTCATATTCGGGTCCATTTCAAGCTTCAAATCAATTATCATGTACTGCCCGGAACGTCTACCCCTGATATCATGCACATGTTCCACATGTTCCACACTTTCTGCAAGGCGGGTTACTTCGGTAATAAAATCAGGAGGCACGCTTCCATCCATCAAATCATGGGCGGCATCACGAAAAGTTTCATAACCGATATGCAAAATAAAAAAAGCGGTCAAACCGGCCGCCAGAGGGTCCATCATACCTATTCCGAAATATGCGCCGATTACGCCTACCAGGGTGGATATGGAGGTAAGAGCATCTTTCCTGTGGTCTTTGGCAATGGCCAGCAATGAAGGACTATGCAGTTTTTCGCCTGTTTTCTGGGTAAAACGGTAAAGCCATTCTTTAATAATAATCGTAATAAATGCGGCAAAAACAGCTATCAATCCGGGAGACTTGAAGCTTCTGTCAATAACAGAGTGAATTGAGTCGATCAGAATCCAGACACCTGTAGCGAAAATTACCAGTGAAATCATCAAGGCTGCCAGGCTCTCGGCACGGCCATGACCGTAAGGATGCTTTTCATCAAAAGGCTTACGCCCCATCTTTAGAGCAACCATTGTGGAAAAAATAGCTACAAAATCGCAGGCGCTCTCGATACCGTCTGCAAAAACCGCATCGGATTTCCCAAAATATCCGGCGGTTAATTTGAATATCATCAAAACAGCATTTATCCAGAAGCCGATCCAGATGATTCTGTTGGCACTGTCAAAACGTTCATTACGTTGCATAGTCACTCCGCTGCTCGCAAATCCTTAATCTTCAGCTGTAGGCTTGAGCTGCCATTCCACTCATTCATTTCGGGGAAAAAAACTATATCAACTAAACCATCAGTTTCTCGCTGAGCCATTTTAAATGCTATTGCGTTAAAAGTGCGGCCTTTACAGGCTAATCTCAATTTCAAATGGGTTTCACCAACTACTCGGCGTTCCATAACCTTCAGTCCCCGCATCATCAAAACCGGCTCAGGATTTCCGGCACCAAAGGGTTCGAGCTTTTTCAACTCTAAAACCAGTTCGACATCAACTTCTTCCGGTTGTACTTCTGCATCAATTTCAAGGCGTGGGATCAGATCATCTGAAGTAAGTTTACTTTCCGCCTCAGACTCAAAAGCTTCTACAAAGGCGTCCAGTTTTGCAGGATTAATACTAACTCCTGCCGCATAACGATGTCCGCCAAATCGTTCAAGGAAATTTGCACAGGGTTTCAGGGCATCCAGCAGATGAAAACCATGAATACTCCGTCCGGAACCCTTGGCCGTGCCGTCCGGATTAATTGCAATCAGAATTGTTGGTCGATTATACCGCTCAACCAGACGTGAAGCAACTATCCCCACAACTCCCTGGTGCCAGTTATTTGAAGCAAGCACAATACTATGACAATCAGGATACATGCCAGACGACTCTACAAGTTTGACCGCTTCATCAAAGATACTTCGTTCCACATTCTGGCGTTCAGCATTTGCGGCATCTAGCTCTGCGCTGATCAACTGCGATGCCTGATCATCATTGCTCAACAACAGATCAACACCCGGAACAGCACTTTCCATACGTCCGGCTGCATTGAGCCGCGGTGCCAACCGGAACCCAACCTGCCCGCAACTGACCTCTCCGGTGATTCCAGCCACTTTTTTAAGGGCAACAATCCCTGCCTTATTCGAGTTAGTCAGCTGTTTAAGACCATGAAAAACATAGATTCTGTTTTGACCGGTCAGTGAAACCACATCGGCAATCGTTCCCAGTGCAACCAGGTCAAGCCACTGCCTGAGATCCGGCCCTGACTGGCTGCCAAATAGCCCAGCATCTCTTAATCCACCACGTAAAGCAACAAGCAGATTAAAGGCAACTCCAACTCCGGCTAAAGCCTTAAATGGATAGTTGCAACCGGGCTGAAGCGGATTTATTACTGCAGCCGCATCGGGGATTTCATCTCCAGGAGCATGATGATCAACAACAATCAGATCAATACCCAGTTCCCTGCAATACTGAGCTTCCTTTACAGCTGTAATTCCACAATCCACAGAAATTATCAGGGAAGCTCCCAGAGAACTGATCTGCTTGATTGAATCACAGTTAAGCCCGTAACCATCGTCAAACCTGTTAGGAATGAAATAGCGGCAGTCAAACCCGGTTTCCCTTAAAAAGGAAACCAGCAAGGATGTTCCAGTAATACCGTCCACATCATAATCACCATAAACACAGACCGGCTCATGGCTTGAATATGCATCTAGCAGGCGCTTGACAGCATCGGCCATACCTTTCAGGCGCAAAGGATCAATAATGCCAGTCAGCAATGGATTCAAGAATTGTTGTGCCTCTGGTACAGACGATATATTTCGGACAGAAAGGATTGATGCCGTAACTGGATGAATCTTCAAGCCTGACTTCAATGCGTTGCAGCTTTCAGAATCAAAATTTTTAAGTATCCATTTTTTATTCATCAGTATTCTTTCTGTTAAACCATTTGCCGACATGATTAACTTAAAAAAAAATCCCCCGACTATCGGGGGATTTCGTTACGCAGTTCCCTGTAAAATCTAAACTTTTTGAGCCAGCTTCTGCAATGCACGATTTTCCAGGATAACGACAACCGGGCTGGCCACGAACACTGATGAATATGTTGCAATCAGGATACCGACCAGAAGTGCAAAAGCAAAATCATGAATAACTTCA
>JBGSQR010000592.1:0-2126 GCA_041737975.1 Geobacterales bacterium
CGGCTGCGGTTTACGGCTGTTTGAGTGTCTGCAGTTGCGTGTGCGGGATTTTAATTTTGATGCGAGGATTCTGACTATACATGGCAAGGGAAAGAAGGACCGGACTGTTCCGCTTCCTGAATCCATTATGCCGCAGTTGAAGAAGCAGATTGAATTTGTGAAGAAGCTGCACGAAAAAGATCTGGCAGCCGGTTATGCGGGCGTGTTTCTGGATGATGCGGTGGAAAGGAAATTCCCCCAAGCGCCGAAGGAGCTGATCCACCAGTGGTTTTTTCCACAGCAGACTTTGACGTTGGTGGAGGAAACAGGAGAGTTAAGGCGATATCACATACATGAGTCGTTACTGCAAAAGGCTTTGTATGCGGCCGTGCGCAAGGCTGGGATCCCCAAACGCGTCACCGCCCACACTTTCCGCCACTCATATGCTACTCACCTGCTGCAGGCCAACTACGATATTCGGACTATCCAGACCAAGCTCGGTCACTCCAGCCTTAAAACAACCATGATTTACACCCATTGCGTGCCGGTCAGGACGATGAAGGAAGCCAGGAGTCCGCTGGATTTTCAGGACTGAAGGGCAGGTGGGTGGGGGAGTCTGCTTTAATTGCCATCAGTTAAAAAGCTGGAAAATACCTGATTGGAGAGAAGCATGCCGCGTGGTGTTAGTCTGACGCGCTTGCCTGTTATTGATATTAACCCCTGCCTATGCATCTGATTCAATTTTTTACCGAATACGGTTTCAAGATCTGCTCCGAATTCATTATGAAAATTCTCCCGTTTCACACCATCCGACATACGCAAACCCAGGAACATGAATTCGGCAATGGCGTCCTCTCTGTTTAGCTGATGCAGATCCTGATACGACAACTTGCCTTCGGAAATATCCTGGCAATATTGATCAATATCAGCACTGTTGCCAAACCTGATGCCGTATTGGCTGCTGCGAATGAATGAATGGGCTCCGGCGCCCAGTCCCAGGTATCCGTCTCTCTGCCAGTAGCCGCTGTTGTGTTGTGAACGGAAGCCGGGGCGGGCGTAGTTGGCGATTTCGTAATGTTCGTAGCCAGCTGCGGCCAGGATACTGTCGGCGGCTTCGTACATGTCGGCCGAGGTGTCTTCGTCCGGCAGCAGGTTTGCGTCGTGGTAGCGTGAGGCAAAGGGGGTTTCTTCTTCTACTGTCAGACCGTAGATGGAGAGATGTTCCGGGCCCAGGTCAATGGCCTGTTGCAGTTCGTTTTGCCACATAGTCATGTCCTGGCCCGGCAGGGAATGAATCAGGTCGATGCCGATGTTGTCAAAACCGGCGCTTCTGGCGGCTGCAAAGGCCTGCCTGGCCTGGTCTGCCGAGTGGATCCGTCCTAGTAACTCCAGCATGTCCGCATCAAATGATTGCACTCCGATGGAGAGGCGGTTGATTCCGACCTGGCGAAAACCGGTCAGCAGGTTTGCGTCAACAGTTCCCGGATTTACTTCCATGGTGAGTTCTGCATTGACATCAATCCCGAACAGGTTTTCAGCCTGATGCAACAGTTGATTGATCTGTTGCGGAGCCAGCAGGGAAGGGGTGCCTCCGCCCAGGTAGATTGACCTCAATGGTTCAGAAGCAGTGTATTGCCGGGCGGCAAGGCGCATTTCATGCAGCAATGTCTCAACATAGCTGCTGATGTCGCCGGGTGCTGCCTGTTTTGATACAAATGCGCAGTATGGGCATTTGCGCAGGCAGAACGGGATATGTAAGTATAGTCGTGTAAACATATATGGATTGCAATTTTAGACGGAATCAGTACAATGTGTCCACTACTTTACCGGTTCAGGAGCAAACAATGAAACGCGCAGTTATTATTATTGCTGCATTTATAGCTGTTACTATTCTTACCGTTGCTGCCCAGGCGGCCAGTAACGGCGAACAGATCTTCAGGCAGAAGTGCACCATGTGTCATGTGGTCAACGGCAAGGGGGGCCAGATCGGTCCTGATATGACAAAGGTTTCCGGACGTATGGCCGAGAAGGATGTTAGAGAAAAGCTGGAAAAACCTAAAAAAAGCAACCCCACTTCATCTATGCCTTCATTCAAGACTCTTCCCAAGGCGGATATGGAAGCCCTGATGGGGTATGTGAGAACTTTG
>JBGSQR010000601.1:0-15894 GCA_041737975.1 Geobacterales bacterium
GCATTCATCTGGCGACCTCTGCCACGGGTTACGCTGATAAATCTTGTTTCAAACCGGACTCCTGAAATCGTTTTTTTGACTGCCATAACCTGGTCGCCACATGACCCGCCATCACACACGATCAGCTCGAAACTGACACCTGTTTGTCCAGCCAATGTTTCGAGCAAAGATGACAGCTCATCAGCCTCATTGAATATTGGAACAATGATCGATATTAACGGATTTTGGACAGCAGACATGACTACTCCATTGTTAACCAAATCAACCGGCAATATTCAGGAATTAAAAAATACTCCTAAGTTACCTTCTCTTATCGACACACACTGCCATCTTGATTTAGAAATACTTTTTCCCAGATTGAATGAGCTATTATACAATGCACGTGCTGCCGGTGTTGCTGCTTTTGTTGTGCCGGGAGTCCATCCGGACAGTTGGGACAGGATCAGGCATATCACCTTGCACGAACCAGACGTTTATCCAGCCTTCGGTATTCACCCCATGCACAGTAACCATGCCACCAGAGAAAATCTGGCCAAATTGAGTTCAATTGCCGGGTTAGGGATAGCAATTGGCGAAATCGGACTGGACCCTGCCTATCAGGTCCCTCTGGAAAGACAGGAGCAATCATTCCGTGACCAGTTACGCATCGCAACAGAACATAACCTTCCTGTACTCATTCATTGCAGACGACATTTTCAGCGCACATTGCAAATCCTAAAAGAAGAAAAAGCCTCCAGAGTCGGCGGAATCATGCATGCTTATTCAGGTTCTGCTGAAATGGCAAAAGAATTTATTCACTTAGGGTTTGTAATTTCACTATCAGGTACCATCACCTGGCAAAATGCCATCCGCCCGAGAAAGCTAGCAGCAGATCTGCCACTATCCAGCATCGTTTTTGAAACAGACTCACCGGATATGACTCCACAACAATTTAGAGGTCAGCCGAATCAACCGGCATGGATGATAGAAATATTGCACACTATTTCCAAAATACGCAATATGAACCCAAACGATGTTGCAGCATCAATTCTGACAAATACAAAAAGAATTCTGCCCGGTATTCAGGCAAGTTGAATCTTTCTTTTATAGCATCTCTATGGTAGTGTCTATCAAACAGTATCTTCAGATCTGTTCAGCCGGAGTCATTCATGAAAAAGGTATTATTCCCGTTACTCGCTATCTCTGCTCTGCTTTCCAGTTGCGCCATGCTAACTTCATGGAAGAGCATACCTGCTCCAGGTGGCTGTGACCAGTGCCACACAGTCGCCATCTCTACCAACTGGCAGGTTGCCTATCAACCAGCCATCCTCTCCGATGGAAGCGGTCGTGAGTACTTCCAGACTCCCGAGTACAACCGCGTAAATAAAGAGAGACAAAATCCTACGCTTGAGTCAAAAAAAGTTGGCGAACTGCAATGTTTTGATTGCCACAAATCGCCCACACCTGCTCATCGCGAGCGAAAAGGTAATTTCCACCATTAAGACTACTTTTTGTAACCAAATTGTATCGTTAATATAGTAGCTTGCATAATTTGCAAAAACAAAATTCTAAAAAAAAATCTTGACTTTCAAAATTCGTTGGGTATATTTGTATATCGTTTTTTAAAGCCATGCGCATTGCGTTCAAATGGTAAATTCATTAAAGAGGTGACACAAATGAAAAAGTTGATTACACTGACAATGGTTCTTGCACTCGCTGCTGCTTTCACAACTGGCTGCAAAAAAGCTGAGGCTCCAAAGCCTGCTGCTCCTGCAGTTGAAGCAGCAAAACCTGTTCAGGCTCCTATGTCTGCAAAAAAAGCTGATGCTAAGCCTGCTGATGCTGCTAAGCCTGCTGATGCTAAGCCTGCAGCTCCTGCTGCAGCTCCTGCAAAGAAATAATTTCGCACTCCCATTCGGGTTTGCTGAGCCTGCGGTTATACCGCAGGCTTTTTTTATTCCCAATCTCGAAAAGTGAGTTCCGTTTATGCACGAAATGTCCATAACGCAAGAAATCATAGATATTTGCCTAAAACACGCAGAGGGCAAAAAAGTACGTTCACTTGATGTTGAAATCGGCGAACTTAGCAGCATTGTACCAGAAGCCATCGAATTCTGTTTCGAAGCATGCAGCAAAGAAACCGACCTGGAAGGGGCCCTGCTTAAAATAATCAGAGTTCCAGGTTTCGGCTTGTGCCGTAATTGCGGAACTAGAACGCGCTTACGATTATTGTATGACGCTTGTTCAAATTGCGGCAGTTTCAGTGTAGTAATAGAGTCAGGGGAAGAGATGCGAGTAAAAGAAATGGAAGTTGATGATTAAAAAGGGGCACTGCTATCGCAGCGCCCCTTAACATTTTTTGTTTCTGCATAACCCCCACAAACAAATCCAGGGAAGATTATCGATTCAGCCTTTGTTCCAAAGCATCAACCTGCTTAGAAAGCTCACTAGGCAAGTGTTTACCAAACCTGCTATAATGATTACGAATTGAGCTGACCTCTTTCAACCATTCCATCTTATCAACCTTTAACAGCTCAGCCATATCTTCACTGCTGACATCCAAACCGTCACAGTCAATAGCTTCAACAGTTGGCATAAAACCAATCGCAGTTTCCTGAGCTTTCGCCTCTCCGGTCAAACGCCCAAAAATCCATTTCAAAACACGACTGTTTTCGCCATAGCCGGGCCAGAGCCATTTCCCATCACCACTTTTCCGGAACCAATTAACATAGAAAATTTTTGGCAGCTTATCCGTTTCAGTTTTAGCTGCAATATCAATCCAGTGTTTGAAATAATCACCCATGTTATAGCCACAAAATGGCAGCATTGCAAAAGGATCACGGCGTACTTGACCGATATTGTCTGAAATAGTTGCTGCTGTAATCTCAGACCCTACTATTGAGCCAAGGAATACGCCATGGGCCCAATCAAGGCTTTCATGTACTAATGGTATGGTTGAAGGACGTCTCCCGCCAAACAATATGGCAGTGATATGAACACCTTCAGGACTGTTCCAGTCGGATGCGATTACAGGACACTGATTTGCAGGAACAGTAAAACGGGAATTGGCATGCGCTGCAGGATCCTTCGAGCCCGGATACCAGTCGTTACCCTTCCAATCAATCAAATGCCCCGGTGGATCGTATCCGATACCTTCCCACCACACATCGCCGTCATCAGTAAGAGCAACGTTTGTGAAGAGGGTGTTCTTCTCGATAGTCTTCATTGCATTTGGGTTTGAACTTATCGAAGTACCCGGTGCAACACCAAAGAAGCCTGCCTCTGGATTGATGGCATACAAACGTCCATCTGAATGATATTTCATCCAGGCAATATCGTCACCAACTGTCTCTACTTTCCATCCTGGAATTGTTGGGATCAACATCGCCAAGTTTGTTTTGCCGCAAGCACTTGGAAAAGCTGCCGCTATATATTTCTTCACCCCTTCCGGGTTAGTAATTGCCAGAATCAACATATGTTCCGCCAGCCAGCCTTCATCCCTGGCCTGTACAGAAGCCATGCGCAAAGCAAAACACTTCTTACCCAACAGAGCATTGCCACCATATCCGGATCCATACGACCAGATAGTGCGGTCTTCCGGAAAATGGCTGATATACTTTTGTGCCATAGGTGCACAGGGCCATGACACATCAGCTTCACCATCTTTCAGAGGTGCACCGAGCGAATGCAGACATCTAACAAAATCCAGACTATCTCCGAGAGACGCCATAACGTCATTTCCAATACGGGTCATAATGCGCATATTGACAGCTACATAGGCGCTATCGGAAATTTCAATACCAATTTTTGAAATAGGAGAACCGATCGGACCCATCGAGAAAGGTATCACATACATCGTACGGCCTTTCATACAGCCGCGATATAATTCGGTCATTGTTTTTTTTAGTTCTTCGGGAGCAACCCAATTATTGGTGGGGCCAGCATCTTCCTTCTTGACTGATGATATGTAGGTACGATCTTCCACACGAGCAACATCAGAAGGATCACTGCGAAACAGATAACATCCGGGGCGTTTTTCCTGATTAAGCGGTATTGCTACTCCTGCAGCAACCATTTCCTTTAAGAATCGATCATATTCTTCCTGTGTACCATCACACCAGTAAATCTGATCCGGCTGACAAAGCGCAGCCATCTCCTGAACCCATTTTTCAACTGCCTGGTTCATGCTAATTCTCCTCAAGATTATAGAAATATTATTGCATGGCAAACCATTAAATATCAAAATATGAGCACCCGTTACAAATGCCCACCGCAAATCGAACAACAGATTACTTATTTTGTAAGCATTCAACTTATGTAACAGCAAAATAATTTAATATCATATAAATGCTGCAAATAGAATTTCTTTTGTTACAGATTGGCAAATATAGAACTTTGCCTGTAACAAAATTAAATCTCCATCGTAAAACCAACCATTGCCAACTGAAATTCTTTTGGCATTTTCATTAACAGCCGTGTTGATGCAAGGAATCCGGTACAGTGACTGACTGCCAGTTTGGAGATACCCCTCTTGCTAATCTCTGAAACGGTCCTATCCAACTGATTTTGACTACAAAAACCCAGATGGGTCCCTCCAATTACCGCATAAATATCCTTTCTGCCCAAGCAGTTCAGAATATGGTCCAGGGTATTGATGAGGCCGGAATGACAGCAACCCAGAATCACAACAAGTCCCTTCTCAGTATCAAGCACCATAGACTGATCGTCCGGCGCAGTATCAAGAGACTTGTTGCCATCTGTAAACAAACCTTGATCACCTTCTTCAAACGATGACAATCGCGGAACTTCTCCAGTAAGATAAATCTCTGGAGCAATCTGCCTAAATTCTTCAGAAAGATCAAATGTAGCTCCGGCTGCTTCAAGGTCAAGTTGGCTATATGGTATTCCAATGTCAATAGATTCCCCGGTATCTTTCAGCCTATATCGATAAGAGAACATCTGAGGATGCCCATAAACATGTTTTGGGCCTGCATCCCTTAACAACGGCAGCAGTCCGCCAGCATGATCATAATGGCCATGCGAGATAACAACCGTGCTAACTCGAGACAGCTCTTTATTCATTCTGCCGGCATTATGCAGCAACGTTGCTCCCTGCCCCGTATCAAAAAGGATCGCCTGCCCATCGCCACTCTCAACCAACACAGAAAACCCGTGTTCACCTAGTGTGCCGGAAATTCTACCGACACTGTTTTCACAAAGTACAGTAATCCTGAATCTCATAAAAGTTTACTCCTGTTCAAGAGCTGACAACAAAAAAGCCGAGGAGTGTCATACACTCTCCGGCTTTCTTGCAAATATTTATTTAACAACTACTTAATAATAACGAATTCTGCTCTTCTGTTTTTTGCCCAGGCTGCATCGTCATGACCATCAACAGCAGGTTTTTCTTTACCATAGCTGATAATTGATACACGGTCAGCTTTTACGCCCAGAGTAACCAGATACTGCATGGCTGATTTGGCACGACGCTCGCCAAGTGCAAGGTTGTACTATGCAGAACCACGCTCATCGCAATTACCTTCAATTTTAACCTTTGCATCAGGCTGAACTTTCAGCAACAACTCGGCATTTCTATAAAGCACGTCACGTGCATCCTGACGCAGATCAGACTTGTCGAAATCGAAATATACTGTTTCCAGAGCTGCTGCAACAGCAGATGCTTTAACAGCTTGAGCTTCAGCCATTTTAGGCGCCTCTACAACTGGAGCCACTACCGGAGCCGCAATAGGAGCCTCTGCCTTAGCCTGTACCGGCTCCGACTTAACCGTTTGCGCTACCGGTTCTTCCTTCTTCATCGTTTCGTTGCTTGCACAACCGCCAGCCACAAGAGCCGCCATGCTTAGCGTTGCCAATAAAGCAATAATACCTCTTTTCATCGCATTCTCCTTCGTTAGTTTTATATGCCCACTACTTAGTAGTTTCCAAATACGTTTGAATTATACATACGATACGAGAATATGCAATCGCTAATCAAATTTATTTTCAAAAAACACCCTTTAACATTCATCTCAAAAAAAATGCAAAAAAAATATAAATACAATAAAAAAAGTATTGACTGTAAAAAAACTTTCCGGTATACATTTACGTCTATCGCGTTCACATTGGGCCAAGATGCTGAAGCATCAAAACGCAATAGCCAACTAAACGTCCCCTTCGTCTAGCCCGGCCCAGGACACCGCCCTTTCACGGCGGCGACACCGGTTCAAATCCGGTAGGGGACGCCAACAACTAATCCGGTACAGTCCGGTTAAGTACAAAAAGCCTTGAGAAATCAAGGCTTTTTTGTTTTTGCTTGTCCGACATGATCCGCCTTGGTATGATGAAATCCAGATACTTTGATGGTGTTCTTGGTGGTGTCTCCTAAAACCACAAAAACAAACACCACCAAAAAAATGGAGGAAGCCATGCCTAAACGAATTGTGCCTCTTACGGATCTTCAGCTTAAAACTGCAAAACCAAAAGTAAAAGAGTACAAGCTTTCTGATGGCAGCGGCCTTCATCTGCTCATCACACCCAGCGGCGGGAAGCTGTGGCGATGCAATTACCGTTTTGATGGAAAGCAAAAGACCCTCTTCCTTAAATCCTACCCCGAAATAACTCTTTCAGATGCACGAAAAGCTCGTGATGATGCTCGACAACTACTGGCGAATGGCGTAGATCCTGGTGCTGTAATTAAGGCCCAGAAAATACAAGTGCAATTGCATGCCGAAATTGTTTTAAATACGTTTGAAAAAGTTGCGAAGGAGTGGCTACTTAAAAATTCTCCGCAATGGAGCGACAGCCATATCAAGACGATTACAGGCCGACTTGATCGCGACGTTTTCCCTGTTTTTGGAGATCGTGCAGTTACCAGCATAACCAGAAATGATGTTAAATGTTTGATGGAAAAAGTTGCCGCACGTGGAACGATAGAGACTGCAGACAGAATTAAGCTCTATTGCCGACAGATTTTGCGGTATGCCCTAAATAATGACATGATCGAATCAAATCCGATCGACGACATGAAAGATATATTAGCCAAACGGGTACCAGGTCATCATGCTGCATTGACGGACCCCAAGAAAGTTTCTCAACTTCTGAGAGCTATAGATGGATTCGATGGGTCATTTGTCGTCAAATGCGCATTACAGCTCGCACCGTTGCTGTTTGTCCGCCCTGGTGAACTTCGAGCGGCTGAATGGTCAGAGATTGATCTTGAAAAAGCTGAATGGAACATCCCTGCAATAAAAATGAAAATGAAATCAGATCACCTTGTACCTCTTTCTCAACAGGCGATCGCAATTTTGAGAGAGCTGGAGCCTTTGACCGGTGGCAATAAATATGTTTTTCCGTGCTATCGTACAAATTCACGTTGTATGAGTGAGAATGCTTTGACGGCCGCTCTTCGCCGGCTAGGTTACATCCAAGGGGAAATGACTCCACACGGATTCCGGGCTATGGCAAGAACCATCCTTGACGAAGTATTGAACCAGCGCGTTGACTTCATTGAGCACCAGCTTGCACATGCAGTCAAGGACCCTAATGGAAGAGCTTATAACAGGACAGCACACCTTGATGAACGTAAAAAAATGATGCAGTTGTGGGCTGATTATCTCGACAGTATCAAAGTGTTGCGAACGCTTTAGACTCGGCAGCGCACCTGCTGCCTTCGTAATCCAATCTGAGCCACATGCAACGGCCATTACCTCGATAGCGGGGTAATGGCCGTTTTTTAGTTTAAACGCATAATTTGCAGTCATTACACAAAGGACCTTCCCCCCCCTACAGATATTCCAAGTAGGACAATATGTTCCGAACAAGTCCGGACATGTCCGTTAATCCTAAATCTGTACCATGGAGGTTTTATGCACAACTCATCCCTTCCCGAGACCGGCTTTGTCCGGCTACCCGACATCATCGGCAACGCAAAGGCCGATCCGCCTATTAAACCTGTATATCCTGTAAGCCGTTCGACTTGGTGGGAGGGTGTGAGGTCCGGACGCTATCCCCAGCCAGTAAAGCTCGGTCCCCGGATAACAGCCTGGCGGGTTGAGGATATTCGGGCACTGATCGAACGACATTCAAGGGGGTAATTGATGAGCGTAGAACATTTTATCGATACCATCCGGAATGTTACCGGCGGCGCACCGGCATATGAAGCACTCGTGCCGGGTAAAATGATCAGATTCGCCACCAGTGACCGGAGAGGCGATGATTCCGGTTGGTGCAAACTCTTCGAGGACTGCGAAAGCGGAGTTTTCGGGTGCTGGCGGCAGGGTATATCAGATAACTGGCAGTCCCGAAAGAACAGACCACCGGAAGAGCAGTCCGTCTTCCTGGAGCGGGTGAAACGGGCAAAAGCCGAAGCCGCCTGTATTGAGACAGAGCTCAGGGCCAAGTGCCGGGAAAAATCTGCAAAACTCTGGGAAAAAGGGCGCGATGTTGAGGCACGACATCACTACCTGGCGACAAAGAATATCAAGCCCCATGCGATCAGACAATTGGGGCGTTCACTCATGGTTCCGGTACGAGACATCAATGGTGTGCTTCACGGCCTGCAGTTCATCATGCCGGATAGTGCCAAACGCTTCAAAAGCGGCACTGCCGTTACCGGTTGCTACCATGCCATCGGTAAGCCGAACGGAACGATCCTGATTGCCGAAGGTTATGCCACCGGAGCCACTCTGCACGAGATCACTGGCCATGCCGTTGCCTGCGCCTTCTCTGCCGGTAACCTGAAACCGGTCGCCATGGCTCTCAGGGAAAAGTATCCCGATACGGTTTTGGTTATTTGTGCTGATGATGATCATCTCACCGAAGGCAATCCCGGTTTGACCAAAGCCACCGAAGCTGCGATGGCTGTCTCCGGTCTACTTGCCGTCCCCTGTTTTTCTGAGACCAGGGAACCAAAGGATACCGATTTCAACGATCTGGCCAGACTGGCAGGACGGGAAGCTGTTGCAGGCTGTATCGAAGCGGCAGCAGTGCCTGCCGATCAGATCCCGTTATCTACTGACTCTGAGCCCGAAAACCCTGATTACCCGCTTGATGCTGTCATCCAGAGACTATCGAAACTCTCCCCGTTGCAGTATGACCAGGTACGCAAACAGGAAGCAAAAGCGCTCGGCGTCCGTCCCGTTACCTTGGATGCTGTTGTCAGGGATGCCCGCAAGGGAACTGTTGCCGACGATCTTCCTTTCGCCGAAGTTGAACCATGGCCGGAGGCTATAGATCCGACGCAACTATTGACAGATATTGCCGCCACGGTTCGGCGCTTCATAGTCTGCGACAGAGAAATCGCCCATGCTGTTGCCTTATGGGCTGCCATGACCTGGTTTATCGAAGTTGTACAAGTCGCACCACTGGCAGTCATTACTGCTCCCGAGAAGCGCTGCGGCAAGTCGCAGCTCCTCTTTCTCCTGGGGAGAGTGTCTGCCCGGGCAATCACCACCAGCAGTATTTCACCGGCGGCCTTGTACCGAACCATTGATGCCTGGTGCCCAACTCTGTTGATCGACGAGGCTGACGCATTTATACGAGATAACGAGGAACTGCGCGGTCTGCTCAACAGCGGGCATACCAGGGAGAGTGCCTATGTCATCCGTACCGTAGGTGACAGTTTCACCCCAACCAAGTTCAACACGTGGGGAGCAAAGGCCCTGGCCGGTATCGGTCATGTTGCCGATACCCTCATGGATCGGGCCGTCATTTTTGAGTTACGGCGCAAACTCCCCCATGAAAAGGTTGAACGTATCCGCTATGCCGAGCCCGGCCTTTTTTATGATCTGCGCTCAAAGCTGGCACGATTTGCCGAAGATTACAGCGATCAGGTACGACAGGCCCGACCACCGCTTCCCCACAGCCTGAATGACCGGGCACAGGACAACTGGGAACCATTGCTTGCGATCGCCATGGCAGCGGGCAATGAATGGCTGCAACTCGGCACCACGGCTGCATTAAAACTCTCCGGCAGCGAGAGTGCTGCACAGACGATCGGAACTGAACTGCTTGCCGACATCCGGGAAATCTTTGGTGGTGACTTGGACCGAATCACCACGGCAGAGTTGATCCGGCTGTTGTGCTCCGACGCGGAGAAACCGTGGGCGACTTTCAACCGGGGCAATGCGATTTCCCCACGACAGGTGGCGAAGCGTCTCAAGGAATACAGCATCCTCTCCCATACTATCCGCATAGGGATCGAGACAGCCAAAGGGTACACAATCGATCAATTCAGAGAAGTTTTTTCACGTTATTTGCCTATTACCCCCGAATTATCCGTAACAACGTCACAAACCACTATTCATGGGGCTTTAGCTGTGTCGGATAATCCGTCACGTTACCCTGACGACATGCAAACCGTCACACGTAAACCCGCAGCCAGTGTGGGTTGTGACGCTGTTACGGATAAAAACCCCGAAACGGAAACATTTATAATGACGAAGGTCGAATCGTCGGAGGTGTCACCATGACGGTAGCGGAGATTGCAGCGCTTCACGTGCTGTCGCACATTCCGTATTCGCGCTGCCGCACGAAGCGGAAACAGAGGGTGGTTCAATAATTACCGGCTCTGCTGTTGAAGCTGTTCAGAGAAAACGGTTTTGTCTGGTTTTTGCCTTACCCCCTCTTTTCCCGCGCTGTGTCAGCATACACGGACACAGCGCGGAGAGAGATCCAAAGCTGATTTTCAGGAATTGGCGCGACACAACAGGGAGGACATCCAAATGACGAAGAATCACGAGACATTTAACGCGCAGATCGAGGTTGAACAAATTCGTGCCCGGCGCACCGAAGCGAGACGCAAGCTTTACCGCAAAAGTCGTCTGGATAAGTATCGTGCCGAATTGGTCGCAATGAAGCGGGCAGGTGCTTCCTGTGCCGACCTGGTGGAGTGGCTCAGGTTGTTACATCGCTGCAAAGTTAATCGCAGCTCCGTCGATCGCTATCTAAAAAAACTGCCGGAGCTGTCCCTGTCCAAGGTGGACTGATAATGCCAAGTTTCCGTTCACCAAAAGCGCAGTCCAATCACGCTGTAGCTCAGAAGGTGGTTTTGGGCAAAGGGCGGCACGACCACCGGAATGACGGCAAAATCCACAGCGTTGGCACTGCACGGGGTTACAGTCAGGCTCTCAAGGGTTTTGCCGAATATATCCGAACGTGCCGATTGGGTGATCTCACCAACTCCACAAGTGACATGGCGATGCATTACCTGTCTGAGCGGGCGGCGATTGTCACGCAGAAAACCCTCGACCTTGATCGCCAGGCAATTCAGATGCACTTCGGTACTCGCCTTGAAGTCGTCAAGAGCGAGAAGGAATCGCACCTTACTACAAGGAGTTATACCTCCAGGCAGATTGAACGGATTGCTTCCGCCCAGTCTGATCGGAACAGCCTGGCCACACGAATCGCTTACAATGCGGGTTTAAGGGCGCACGAGCTGCTGACGATCCGGCCTGCTGATGAACACCCAGCTTCGCGGCACCGGGAGTGGAGTACGGAGCGTTTTGCTGGCCGTGAAGGGGTGCTATTCACGGTTGCCGGCAAGGGTGGGCTTGTGCGAGAGGTTCTTTTGTCGAAGTACCTGGCAACATTGCTCGCGGCGACACGTCTTGTCGAACCTCGACAGGTAGTTGATCGTGGTGTGAATTATACCCAGTGCTACGATCTGGCGGGTGGAAGGGCCTGGAGCCAGAGCTTTTCGGCAGCCAGTCAGCGGGAACTGGGGTTTTCCAACGGGGCACATGGACTTCGCCACAGTTACGCTCAGGAACGAATGGCAGAATTACAGCAGATTGGGATGAACCATGACGATGCCAAAGGAACAGTCGCGCAGGAAGTCGGACATTTTGACAAGGAAACTACGGAGGCTTATTTACGATGAAATATATCAGAATTATTTTGTATATATCTATTTTATCAGCGTATTGCTGGTTGACCTGGTGGGTGTTACCCGATTTTGCGTTTATTCATCTGCTGGGTAAAAAGGAGCAGATCCCTGATTCCGGACTTATTCTGTTTGGCTTTGAAAAAGCCAAGTATACTGGGCATCGTGTTATATCCAGCATTAACTACGGCTGGTCAACATTATGGGCAGCATGGCCATGCACTATTGCTGGCGGGCTTTTCGGCTTAGGCATAGGGCACATAGCAGGTGAAATAACTCGCCGAACCTTTGCGATCGAACTTGCATCAGAGGAGGCTGTCCGTTTAGCCAAAAAGCATGAATCCAATGGAGACTCATCATGTGCGAACGTTGAAAAACTGCTGCAAAAACTGGAACATGATGTTTTACAATTCGAATCTGAAAAGAGAGGCTTTGAGTTTCAGCGCTTAGAGCTTCAATTAGAAAAAAAGCTTTTTAAGGATGGGGTAAGGAAATTTGAATCAGGCGAATTAAACAAGGCCAAATCAACTATCAGTAGACTGGAAAATAAAATTAAGCGTCTACAAGAGAAACCGGTTGACGCCAATCAAATCCAGGGATAAATTGTTCAACATATACCGCACGCCGTGATGCTTTGTCTCAGATGAGACTCACGGAGGCTCGCAGAGCCTGCCTTATAGGCAATCTGCAGTGGTTCTATCCAGACCGGCACCAAGTGCAAAAGGATAGCAGCGGTGAACAGTCCCACGCTGAACAATCAGGGGGCGAATCGGGAAGGCAACTTCTCGCGGTGGTTAAACCATCGGCTGCGGCAGCAATAGCTGACCGTATGGCAATCTAAAGCGCCGCGAACTTAAATATTGTCTATACTGAATCTCCGGCCTCCTTTATGGGGGCCTTTTCCGTTTTGGATTACGTGTGCGTGACAGTTATGAGTGGTGACATTTCTCACCATTTTTTTCACCCTTTTTTGTGACAGTTTTTTCAACACAGTTGGAGTGTATTATGCTGGTTCGACCCTTTTCAGATATTCATGCCGAGTTCTGGCCGGCAAACAAAATTGATCGCATCATCGGTATGGTAATTCCGCCACTGCCGACCGACCAGGAAACCATTGCTCTGGTTGCTGGCGATATCGGATTGGCCCACAAACAGGAAACCTGGCTCAAGATCATCAGTCTTTTAGCCAAGCGTTTCCTTGCCGTCATCTATGTGGAGGGTAATCACTTTTTCTACCATAACGATTTCTTCGGGCGTATCCATGAGCTGAAAGCCAAGCTGTCGATTCCAAAAAATGTCCATTTTCTTGAAAATGAATCAGTTGAGATCAACGGTGTCATATTTATCGGGGCAACATTATGGACAGACTTCCGGGAGAAGGATTTCTTCAAGATGCAATACGCCCGGAAGAATATGAATGACTTTGTGTTGATCAAAAAGGCTGACGGAACGCGGCTCATGCCCGAAGAGACAGTCGATCTATTCCAGGAATCTAAGCGCTATATCTTCGATACACTGGCAGCCGCCGGCGGAAAAAAGACTGTCGTGGTAACACATCATGGGGTTTCACCGCTATCCATCCATGAAAAGTTCCGGGGAGACAGTCTCAACTGTGCCTTTATGACCGATCTCTCCAGTGAAATCATCGACCACGGCCCGGATCTCTGGATTCACGGCCATACACACAACTCGTTCGACTACGCACTGGGTAAGACGCGAGTGATTGTGAATCCCTATGGGTATAAGGATGTGGAGGTTAATCCACAGTACGACAAACAGCTGCTGGTCGAGCTATGAGCAAGGGGAAATAACTGGTGAAGCTTTAAGGAGGGGGGAAAATGCGACAAAAGAAAACGACACCATACGGGCAACTTTCCCGTCGTAAACAGCGTGACAATTTCATCCGCCTGCGGCAGAAGATTCGTAATGACACCTCAATTTATGGCGGAGAGTTTACAAGTGATCATGTCCTGAACGAACCGGGACGTCCCGCTTTGTACAACCAATGGGCTGATGCATACTTCCTCGGCAGTGACGGGTTCACCATCTGGAATGCCACCATCATCACCGCCGCCAGAGAGTTCTGGGATGAAGTGGAAGAGTTAGCACACTCACGGGCCTGGGATATGCTGACTCCTGAAGAACAATCAGCAGAAGCGGAAATAAAGTTTGAACCGATCTGGTCAAATGGCCATCGTATGTTCCGCATGGCCGAAAGGCCAAAACTGGTCTATGAAAAATACAGCGGGCTCAGCTTTATCGAGTATCAAGACAAACTTGCTGAAGAGATCGTTCAGAACGAGCCGCCGGAAATATTTGAATCATTCGAGACAGACCGCTCCTACTGCTATGGTACCGGGCTGAATATGGTCGTTCACGTTGATGAGATCAACCAGGCTACGATTGAGGAGTCGATTCGTCGATTCCGCCAAGTTGGGGAAAGCAACTGGCGATCTGCTGCACCACTGCTCCGCAGTGAATTACCGATGGAAACAGAAAATGCCGCATTCAGCAGGATACGTATGCAGCAAAATACACCTGACGACACTGCCATTATTTAGACTGCCTGCCGTGTCGCCAACCATGCTTCGACTTCACTGCGTCGCCAACCGACACTGAAATCTGTAAGCCGGATGCGAGCCGGAAAAAATCCCTCTCGTTCCTGCCGCCAAAGGGTCGTCATTGATAGTCCCGTAATCTGGCAAAGCTCTTTTCTACGGATAACATCACCGGCAGTCCTTGTAGCGCGAGGAGCTTCTTGCATAACTATCGGAACAGTCCTTGCCGCAACTGACTTGGGACGTTCTGCCGCTTCTTGTACTTTGATGAGCAGAGGTAACAGTTTTCGGACCACCGCCTCTGCAATTGCCTGAAGATCGTCTTGTTCAAGGATAATACGCATAATGGTGCCTCCAATGGCAAGACCTGCCTGAGAGCCAAGTCGGCAGGCTGCAAGATTTACCCGCGTCAGGGTGGCTTACATATTAAAATAAATACTGAAAATGTGCTATTCGTCCAATAAAGCTGTTGCACACGCATGGCAAATAAATTACAGTAACCACCATTACCATTAAAACATTGACGGTGGTGTTGGGCTATGAAATTCTACAATCGTATCAGCGAACTTGAAGAGCTGGCCAACCTCCATGAGCAGTCGGCATCATCCGGCAGGATGACCGTCATCACCGGTCGCCGCCGGGTCGGCAAGACGATCCTGGCTCTTGAATCGGCAAAATCCGCCAAACACCTCTATCTGTTTGTCTCCCGCAAGGCGGAATCCCTTCTCTGCCAGGAGTACCTAGAAGAGATCCGCCGTATCGGCACCCTGCCGGTTATTGGTGAGATCCGCAATTTTCGTGATATCTTCACTCTGTTGATTGAACTTTCCCGCTCCGAACGCATTACCCTGATCATTGACGAGTTTCAGGAGTTCTTCAGCATCAATCCGGCTGTCTACTCCGAAATACAGGGGATCTGGGACCGTAACAAGGCAACCTGCAAACTGAACCTGATCTGCATCGGATCGGTTCACTCTCTTATGCACCGCATCTTCCAGGATGCCAAGGAACCACTCTTCGGTCGGGCCGACCGGATCATCTTTCTCAAACCCTTCAGCATCGCTGCTATCCATGAAGTCCTGACTGATCATGGTCACAGTGATACCCCGTCCCTGTTCGACAGCTACGCCATTACCGGCGGCCTCCCCAAATATCTGGAGATGCTGGCCGAGAACAAGTCACTGACACATAAGAAGATGCTCGACTTTATTCTCAAGCCGCATTCACCTTTTCTTGCCGAGGGTAAGAATCTGCTTGTGGAAGAGTTCGGCAGGGAATACGGCACCTACTTCTCCATTCTTGAGCTGATTAGCGTCGGCAAAACTGCCCGCAGCGAAATCGAATCGGTTCTGGAAATTCACAGCGGCGCATACCTGGCCAAACTGGAAGATGAATACGCCCTTATTGCCAAGCACCGGCCAATCAACGCCAAACCGGGGGGCAGACTGCAGAAGTATTATCTACGGGATAACTTTC
>JBGSQR010000609.1:0-2233 GCA_041737975.1 Geobacterales bacterium
CGTTGATCGGGTTTTCTCAGATGATCTGCATCGCCTCGGGCGGGCTCAATGTCTCGGTCGGTTCAACCGGAGCCCTTGCGGCGATTCTTGCCGGAGGGGCGATGGAAGTCATGAATGTAAACGCACCTATGGCTTTCGTTATCGGATTGGCTGCAGGCGCCGTGTGCGGGCTCATTAACGGTCTTCTTATTTACCGGGCAGGAGGTGTGGGAATTGCCTTTTTTCTGACTACTCTCGCTACTATGAGCATATTCCAGGGTATCAACTACACGATTACCAGCGGACATCCCTTTTACGGGATCAAGAGTGAATTTCTCGCCATCGGCGATACCAGGATTGTCGGGCTTCCCTCTTCATTTTTTATTCTCGCAGGTATTGCCCTGTTCCTGGTTTTCATGTTCCGAAAAATGATCATCGGCAGACAAATTCTTGCATTCGGTGCGAACAGCAAATCATCCGAGCTTTATGGCGTTTCAAAATTCAAGGTAGTGGTAATCAGCAGTGTTATCGCCGGTGTGCTTGCCGCAGTAGCGGCCCTCATGGCATTGATTCGTATCGAGGCTGCACAACCGAGTATGGGCAGCGACTGGATGCTCCTTTCGTTTGCCGCCACGCTTATCGGCGGTACACGACTTGCGGGAGGAAAGGTTAACGTCGTTGGTGTCATTGTCGGCGCTACTGCCCTCACAATCATCAACAACGCGCTCATTCACCTTAATGTCGATGTGTACTGGAAGACCCTGATATATGGAATAGTAATTCTGCTCGCCAGTGCCATGGACCGGCTGAAATATATAAAGAAATAATCGGGAGATATGTATGCCTGTAATGGATAAAAAAAGCCTTTCCTATGTGCTCGAGCTCGATCGTATTATCAAGCAGTATCCTGGTGTATTGGCGTTGAATAATGTGTCGCTCAGACTGCGACCCGGGGAAGTCCTCGCCGTGTGCGGCGAAAACGGTGCGGGGAAAATCAACTCTGATAAATTGTATTTCCGGGGTTATCGTTCCCGAGTCGGGTGAAATCAAAGTCGACGGTATTTCCTCCAGGATGAAAAATCCGCAAGCTGCTTTCAGCAAGGGCATAAGTGTGGTACATCAGGAACGCAACCTGATCCCGACGTTCGACGTAGCCGAGAATATTTTCTTCGACAAGATCTGCGGAAGCGAATTCGGTTTTGTTGACAAGCGTACAATGATCAAGGAATCAAAGGCGCTCCTTGAACGGGTCAATCTTGACTTGAAACCAACAGATAGTATAGAAAAACTCAGTTCGGGACAGCAGCAGCTTATAGAAATTGCGCGTGCCCTCTCGATGAATTCTCACATCCTGCTTCTGGACGAGCCGACGGCATCCATCTCGATCCGCGAGGCAGACATGCTGCTGAACACAATTCGCGAACTGCGTTCACAGGGTGTTGCCATCATTTATATCAGTCATAAACTTGAAGAAGTATTCGCTATCGCCGACCGGGTTAAAGTCATCCGTGACGGGAAAGGTGTCAACGACGAGATTGAAATCGAAAAGCTCGACCGGGACTTCCTCATCGAGATGATGGTTGGAAGCCGCGAGCTCAAGCAGACTTTTCCCTCGGCCGACACCGGTGAAGCCCCGGTAGTCCTCGAAGCCCGGGACATTTCGTCAAAGGAATGCCTTCATCCCGTTTCGTTTCAGCTTCGCAAGGGCGAAATTCTTGGCTGGTACGGACTCGTCGGAGCCGGCCGTACCGAGGTTGCCCGCCAGATTGCCGGAATCGATCCGGTTAAAAAAGGTCAGCTGTATATCAACGGGAAGCCTGTGCACATACATTCATACAAAGAAGCTCTGGACAAGTTCAAGCTGTATTACTTCAGCGAAAACCGGAAACAGGAGGGTCTGTTCTGCTCGCATAATATAACAACAAATATTTCGATAATTTCACTGGATTCCGTGAAAAACCTGTTTGGTCTTAATTCTTATAAAAAGGAAACGGCACTCGCCGAAAAATATCGGGAATTACTGCAGATCAAGACAAATTCCACAGAGAGCATCATCAGCAGTCTGTCAGGCGGTAACCAGCAAAAGGTATGCGTTGCAAAATGCCTCAGTACCGATCCCGAAATCATCATTATTGACGAACCGACCGTCGGCATCGACATCAAGACCAAATGGGAAATTCACCAGCTCATCTATAATCTGTCCCGGCAGGGTAAATCGATCATACTGATTTCATCAGACCTTCCGGAACTGATC
>JBGSQR010000630.1:0-2368 GCA_041737975.1 Geobacterales bacterium
GGTTGATATCACAGAAGTACTGGGCAAAAGTGTTTATTTGATAGAACGCTTTGACCGGATTAACGGTGATCGCATTCCGTTCCACTCAGCATTGACCATGACAGACTCTCACGAATCGGATTATGGCCGTCATTCATATAAGGATATAGTTGATGCTATCTCCAGGTTTAGTCCTACTCCGGAAGAAGACCGTAAGGAACTGTACCGCCGAATGGTCTTCAATATCTTCTGTTCCAATACTGACGACCATATGCGCAACCACGGCTTGATGTATGCGGGAAATGGACAATGGAAATTGTCGCCATTGTACGATGTGGTGCCATATCCACAGAGTACCAATACATGGTCTCTGGCGCTGCATGTAAGTGCCCAGGGTAGAATGGCAACCATGGAAAATGCATTGGCAGCCGCACCGGAATTCGGGTTGCGGGAGAAAGAAGCAAACCACGTCATTGAACAGATCAGAGACAAGATTAAAGATTGGCGTTACTTTTATGCGGACTGTGGCCTGACAGAACTGGATATTCAGAAAATTTCAAATTGCTTCCACATTATTGATGCATGTTAGCCGCTTGTTTTCGGTTAGCGCCAGATGGATATTTTTAGAAAACATGATCTATTTGGAACTACAAAGATGACTCAGAATTATTGATAATATTTTTGGAGAATCGAAAAATATTTGCTAATACAGATAGCTACATGGTATATTTTTTCGTACATAAACTACGTTATTGGGAATCGAACAGGTACCTATTTGTAGTGTGAAATTTTAAAGGGTTTTTTGCTGGTTACAGACCCTAGAAGAATTATAAAAAACATAATAACTAAATATAGTTAGCATAAATAGTCGATTCCAGTCCCGGCACCACAAAAAATAAGGGTTTTCAGCAACTGCTGAGAACCCTTTTTTTATGCTTCTTGTTTTACATTGCTCATGAAATCCCGGCCTGGAACGAGACAAGTCGGCCTTCTTCCGTCTGATAGGTTATTTCAATGGGGTTGCAGCAGACTTCGCAGTCCTCGATGTAACTCTGGTAATCGACCGACAGGTCCAGCAGCATGGAGATGCGTTCACCGCAGTGGGGGCAGGTGAAGACATGTTTGCGGGTGGTAAAATGTTCTTCTTCAGAAGTGCCATATCTCATGATCTTCTCCGGGCTTTTTCTTTGCTTTCACCTACTCACCCTCTTTGAAACCTGACTCATGGACCTTTGGATTACCCAGTATAATCGCCGCATTAGTTGTGTGCACTAAAGATAGTAAATGACAGCAGTGTATGACTGCGGGATATGACATTCCTATGATTTTTTCGGTGATACTGCAGTTCTGCAGTGCACTATTATTGATAACTATCGGGTATTTTAGCTGCATAAAAGTCAACTTAAGACTTATTCAAAATCTTGAAAACCAGATTCGATATGTTGAGTGTTCTGGCATCTGAACCAAACTTGCCTATAGTCTGAACACCGACCGGCAATTCATTTGGACCACGCATAAATGGAATGTGGATGCAAGGAACACCCAGCAAAGTCCAGATCCGGTTAAAGACAGGATTGCCGGTTTTTTCTTTACCGTAAGGGGATTCTCCCGGGGTACTGGGCGCAATAATCAGATCTACTTCAGAAAACATGTCAGCAAACAAAATTCTGCATTGTTGCGCCAATCTTTGATGTGCATCGTAACATTCAGGATCGATTAAATAACCAGCTTTGATCATCTCAATCAGCTCGGGACTGATTTTATTCAAATGGGCGTTGTATTCGTATGAAAAAGAACGGGCTGCTTCATACGCCATGATTTCTGTTTGAGCCTGTGCCAAAAGACTGAAGTCCCGGTGCAGAGAGATGTCAAACACCTTTGCTCCGGCATGCTCCAACAGGCGTTGTGCAGTGTTGATTGCCGCATCTGTTTCAGGCAGGGCATTATCCCATTCGTATGTACGACAAATTCCTATTCGCATGTGACAGACCGAAGAATTTTCGGAAATTGCCAGATTGGAACGCCCGGTCAATGCAGCCGCGAACATTGCAGCATCGGCAACAGTTCGGGCAAACATTCCTACGGTATCAAGTGACTCAGCCAGTACTTTTACACCTGCCCTGGAAATCATTCCGAAGCTGGGTTTATAACCTACAATGCCACAGAATGCTGCGGGACGAATGACTGAGCCTGCAGTTTGGGTGCCGAATGCCAATGGCACCATATTGCTAGCTACAGCAGCGGCTGATCCGCTTGAAGAACCGCCTGGTGTATAATGCAGGTTGTGTGGATTAGATGTTTTCCCTGGATGATAAGTGGCAAATTCAGTAGTTACGGTTTTGCCAAGAATCAAACCGCCGACAGCCCGGGTTGCAGCAACGCAGGCAGC
>JBGSQR010000632.1:0-6885 GCA_041737975.1 Geobacterales bacterium
CAGACCGGCAAAGACGGCGCTGGAGGCGACCCAGTTCCTTTATATGGCCTATCTGGCAGCAGTCAAGGAAAGCAACGGTGCAGCCATGTCACTGGGACGCTGCGGGGCTTTTCTGGATATTTACATAGAGAGGGATCTGGCCGCCGGGATCATCACAGAAAAAGAGGCCCAGGAAATTGTTGATCAGTTTGTCATCAAACTGCGCCTGGTAAGGCATCTCAGGACTCCTGAATATAACGACCTGTTTGCTGGAGATCCAAACTGGGTGACGGAATCCATTGGCGGTATGGCGGATGACGGCAGAAGTATGGTTACCAAAAGCTCCTACCGCTTTCTGCACTCACTGATCAATCTTTCACCTGCTCCGGAACCTAATCTTACAATCCTCTGGTCAAATGGACTGCCGGAAAACTTCAAGCGGTTCTGCGCCCGGATTTCGATAGAGACTGACGCCATTCAATATGAAAATGACGACCTGATGCGGCCGATTTACGGCGATGACTATGCCATAGCCTGTTGTGTCTCGGCCATGCGGCTTGGCAAGCAGATGCAGTTTTTCGGTGCCAGATGCAATCTGGCCAAGTCACTGCTGTATGCCATCAACGGCGGGCGCGATGAGCTAACCTGCGAACTGGTTGTACCCGGTATATCACGCCTGGGGCATGGAGGACCGCTTGTTTACAAAGAG
Source organism: Geobacterales bacterium (assembly GCA_041737975.1). Taxonomy (GTDB): domain Bacteria; phylum Desulfobacterota; class Desulfuromonadia; order Geobacterales; family Pseudopelobacteraceae; genus JBGSQR01. The sequence continues at coordinate 689 of JBGSQR010000632.1, forward strand.
GTTCGAGCGAATTTCTTTCAGGTACTGGAATACGTGATCAAGCATTATGTATCAGCCATTAATATCATTCACTATATGCACGACAAATATGCCTATGAACGAGCAGAGATGGCTCTGCACGATTCTTTGGTCGAACGGTTTGCAGCATTTGGTGTAGCCGGTTTGTCAGTGGCTGTTGACTCGCTTAGTGCCATCCGATTTGCCGGGGTTACTGTCAGAAATATGGATGATCTGTCTGCCGGTTTTGATGTGGCAGGCGAGTACCCCATGTACGGTAATGACGACAACCGGGTGGATTCGATTGCCGTGGAGATTGTCAACAAATTCATCGATGAGCTGAACAGCCATAAAATGTACCGTGATGCAACTCCGACGCTGTCGGTGTTGACGATCACGTCTAATGTCGTCTACGGAACAAAGACCGGCGCCACGCCGGACGGCAGAGGAGCCGGTATTGCCTTTGCCCCGGGAGCCAACCCCATGCATGGCCGTGACATCAGCGGTGCCATGGCTTCGCTAAATTCTGTGGCTAAAATTCCGTTCAAAAACACTTGCCAGGACGGAATTTCCAATACCTTTACGATTATTCCAGAAGGTTTGGGTAAGGACGAATTCGAGCGCCGTGGCAATCTGGTTGCTGTACTGGATGGGTATTTTTCCCAGGGTGCCCATCATCTGAATGTAAACGTACTTGACCGTGGGTTGCTGGAGGATGCGGTTGATCATCCGGAGAAATATCCCAATTTGACCATCCGGGTTTCCGGTTATGCGGTACATTTCAATCGACTGACCAGGGCCCAGAAGCTGGAAGTTATCAGCAGGACGTTTCATGACGGTTTCAGCTGCAGCAGTTGTTGACCGGATGTTTGTCTGCCGTCTGCAAACCACGAACCTTGAACCAATTTATGACAGGTAAAATTCACTCATTTGAATCGACCAGTTTTGTGGACGGCCCTGGGATGAGGTGTGTGATCTTCTTCCAGGGCTGCCCGCTACGCTGTGTTTACTGCCACAATCCGGACTCCTGGGATTTTAACTCCGGTAGTCAGGTGTCTGCCAATGAGCTGATAGAAAAGGTTCTGCGCTACAAACCTTATTTTGCAGGCAGCGGCGGAGGATTGACCTGTTCCGGCGGTGAACCACTTTTTCAACCGGAATTTCTGCTGGAACTGCTGACTCTGGCCAGGAAGGAAGGGATAAATACGGCCATAGAAACATCCGGTTTCGGCAGGGGATTGTACAAAAAAATACTGGCTGTAACGGACCTTGTGCTGCTTGACCTGAAACATACTGATGAAAAGGGATATCTTGATATTTGCGGGGCAGCTGACCTGACAGAATTACGTCTGTTTGAAGAGGCTCTCAATCAGAGCAGCAGCAAAGTCTGGGTCAGGCATGTTGTTATTCCCGACATCACAGATTCTGCGGAACATATTCGAAATATTTACCAAAAGGCTGAAACATTCAAAAATCTGGAGAAGGTCGAGTTGCTGCCTTATCACACTATGGGTGAGATGAAATACAGGGAATTGGGTATTAAATATCCGCTGGAGGGGGTTCAGGCAATGGGCAGGGAGCGGCTCGAGATATTGCAGGGGTTACTGAAATAACTATTTGACACACTTTTTCTTACTATCCCAGGCATGATCATTTTCTGTGTGGTTTGTAGCACGATCATTGGCCAGCAGCTGTTCCTGAATCCTGATCAGTTCTCTGGCGTTGGAAATATAATCTGATTCGTCATGACGGTGAGGAGCAAGCCTGCGCATTGCTGTCTCGTCGTATTTAATAAAGTCCTGTCCGGCGCGCGTGGCACTGTAACGCCTGTATCCGAGACTTGATAGAACATCAACCCCCGCACGCACCGCTGTATCCAGATAGTCTCTGTAGATGCCATCCACACCCTGCTCCAGCAATTCATAGGCATCAAGATTATTGCCGGTCCTTACCATGATTTTAATATGAGGGAAATGTTTCTTCACCATATTTACCAGTTGGTCGCTGGTTGCCGGATTGTCGATGGCAACCACAAGTATTCTGGCCTTTTCTGCACCTGCAGAGATCAGTATGTCCAGTCTGGTTGCATCACCGTAAAATACCTTGAAACCCATTTTACGTAACAGATCCACCTGGTCCGAGTTGTTGTCCAGAATGGTTGACGCGACGTCGTTTGCCCGCAAGAATCTTCCCACCGTACTGCCGAAAGAGCTGAATCCGGCTATGATAACGGAGTGCTCAGTGTCAATGATGTCAGCTTCCATTTCTACGCTCTCTTTGGTACCAAAAAGCGGCAGGATAAAACGTTCATTGATGAGCATCAGAAGTGGCGTCATGGTCATGCTGATTGCCGTGACAGCCATCAGGGTGTCAGTCCAGTCAGCATCTAATATATTGAGACGATTGATAAAGGCAAACAGCACAAAAGCAAATTCGCCGACTTGTGAAAGACAGATGGAAAAGATACTGTTCTGGTCGAAGGAAAATCGGAATATTTTGCCGATAATCAGTAGTACAACAGCTTTTATGACGATCACCCCGGCCACCAGAGATATAACAAGTCCGGGGGAATTAATAACTAGTTTAAAGTTGATTGATGCTCCAACGGCAATAAAAAACAGGCCCAGCAATAAGCCTTTGAAAGGCTCGATATCACTTTCCAGTTGATGTCTGAATTCACTGTTGGCCAGAAGAACGCCGGCCAGGAAGGCGCCTAGAGCCGGGCTGAGACCGACCATTTTCATTAGTAAAGCTATTGCCACGATAATCAGCAGGGCAGCGGCGATGCAGAGTTCACGGATACTGGTTTTTGTTATGAAGCGCAGAAAAGGGACAAATATATAGCGTCCCAGAACAAAAACAAGGACTACGTCTAATAGTATCCAACCAGCCTTGAGCCAGGCCGGCAGACCATCCAGTAGTGTCGGGTCATGGGCAACGGATGTGGTTGTCTGCAAGGCCAGAAATGGCAGCAGAGCCAGAATAGGAATAACTGCAATGTCTTGGAATAAAAGCACTGCAAATGAGCCGGTACCGGCCTGGGTGTTTCCAAGACCTTTTTCCTTGAGAGTCTGCAGTACTATTGCAGTAGAAGACATGGAAAGGGCCAGCCCTGAGGCAATGGCCGCCTGCCAACTGAATCCGAGTACATGCAGAATCGCTGCGGTTGCCAGGGTGGTTAATATAAGCTGAAGCGAGCCGAGTCCGATAATTCGGTTACGCATTTTCCAGAAATGCGCCGGTTCAAGTTCCAAACCGATCAGGAAAAGCATCATCACAACGCCAAATTCGGCGAAATGCATGATGTTCTCGCCTTCGTGACCGATAAACCCCAGGCAGAAAGGTCCGATTATTATTCCGGCAAAAAGGTAACCCAGTACGGATCCCATTCCCAGTTTTTTAGCCAGTGGAACGCAGACTAATGCGGCAGCAAGGTAGATAGCAGATTGACCAAGAAAGTTGTCAATCATTAATTATCCTGTCTTGCACCGGTTTCTTTATAGTCACTCAGAAACTCGAGATTTTCGATTTCATGCAAAGGGAAAGTTCCGTGACTTAGTGAGGATAGTATGTGTCTGTATTGTTCAGCTGATTCGGCAAGTATTTCATCGGAAAGACGGTAGGTTCCTTGAACCATGAAAGGTTGCAGGCAGATCATTTTGCACAAATGGGCTGTTTGTTTGAATGGGTACAGAAACTCGTTGATCGTGTGGACGTTAAAGCATTTGTGCGCGTAACTGTCGCGGGTGCCGCCTGTGGTGATTGTGCAGAAAACAAGCTTGTCTTTAAGGTTGTAAGATCCTGCGCCGTGTGCCCATCCATGCTCCAGCACTTGATCAATCCAATGCTTTAGCATGGCCGGTGCACTGTACATATAGAAGGGGAATTGCCAGACAATGATTTCATGTGACAACAACAGCTCTTTTTCGTGGTCAATTTCGATATTAAAGTCAGGATATGTTTCATAGAGATCGTGGACCGTAACATATTCAAAGTCATTTATGGCTGACAGCAAAGCCTTGTTGGTACGGGACTTCTCAAAACGGGGATGGGCGAATAGAATCAGTATTTTTTTCATAGAATAGGTATAGGTAAAAGCATATTTTATGTCAAGCAAAGCCGGTCTACAACAGATAATGGTAGATCCGGTTTAACCTAGAGCCACATCCAGTATCATCATGACTGTAAACCCTGCCATTGTTGCCATGGTGACAATGTCGATATTTTCATTATTGCGTTGTGATTCAGGTATCAATTCTTCAACAACGACAAAAATCATTGCGCCGGCTGCGAAGCAGAGCGCATAAGGAAGAATGTTCTGCATACTCATGACAAAATAGGCGCCTATAACTCCTGCAATCGGCTCAACAAGGCCAGAGGCCTGGCCAAGCATAAAGCTTTTTCCCGCCCCCATTCCCTCTCTTCTCAACGGCATTGATACGGCAGCACCTTCAGGGAAGTTTTGAAGACCGATGCCGATTGCAAGCGCAATGGCGCCTCCGATGGTTGCCGATGGCAGTCCGGCGGCAACTGCCCCGAATGCTACACCAACGGCCAATCCTTCGGGAATGTTGTGTAGAGTGATCGCAAGTACCAGCAGAGTACTTCTTCGCCAGGAAGTCTTGATGCCTTCACTCTGATCCATTTTCAGGCCAGGATGAAGGTGAGGCAGGAAACGATCTGTCAGGCGCATGAAGATACCGCCACCCAAGAAGCCGATGGCGGCAGTCAGCCATGCGACATGTCCGAGATCTTCCGCAATTTCAATACCGGGGGCCAGCAGTGACCAGAAACTGGCTGCTATCATGACACCGGCGGCAAAGCCGAGCATGCAGTCCATCAGTTTTTTGTTGACGGTTTTGGTAAAAAAAACCAGAGCAGCACCTGATGCTGTTACACCCCATGTGAATAAGGTTGCAAGCAGTGCCTGCATAACCGGATTCAATTGCTGGAATGATTCAAGCATTGGCACCACCTTTTCCCTAATTCACTTGGTCAGACATTGAAACGGAAATGCATGACGTCGCCATCCTTGACGACATACTCTTTTCCTTCAAGCCTCATTAAACCTTTTTCCTTTGCACCGGATTCACCATTGCAGTTGATGAAATCGTTAAAGGCAATTACTTCGGCACGGATAAAACCTTTTTCAAAGTCAGAATGGATCACTCCGGCAGCCTGTGGTGCTTTTGTGCCGTTTACGATGGTCCAGGCACGTACTTCCTTGACTCCGGCAGTGAAATAGGTGATCAGACCCAGCAGTTCATAGCCGCTACGGATCAGTCTGTCCAACCCCGGTTCTTCAAGTCCCATATCTTCCAGAAAAGCGTGCTTCTCATCGCCGTCCAGTTCTGATATCTCGGCCTCCAGCTTGCCGCAGATAGTAACGACACCGGCGCCTTCTTTAGCAGCAATTTCCTTAACCTGGGCAACAAAAGGGTGTTCGCCTTTGAGATCGTCTTCAGAAACGTTGGCAACATACAACACTGGCTTGTCAGTAAGAAGGTGCAGGTCACGCATCCAGAGCCGCTCGTCTTCATTTTCAGCGGCACCACGAACACTTATGCCCTGGTTAAGCATATCCCTGACGCGGGCGTAGAAAGCAGCCTCGTCCTTCATTTTCTGGTCTCCGCCGCGACCGGCTTTTTCGGCCCGTTGCAGTTTTTTTTCAACCGTGTCCAGGTCGGATAGCCCCAGTTCAGTGCAGATGGTATCAATGTCATCGGCAGGTGAAACCTGGCCATTGACATGTACCACATTGTCGTCATCAAAACAGCGCACTACGTGTACGATCGCATCGACGCTACGGATATGGCCAAGAAACTGGTTGCCAAGTCCCTCGCCCGCACTGGCGCCTTTAACAAGGCCGGCAATATCGACAAATTCAATTGTGGTAGGCTGGATCTTTTGCGGATTAACGATGGCTGAAAGCTGATCCATACGTGGATCCGGAACCTGCACGATACCAACATTGGGATCAATAGTGCAGAAAGGATAATTGGCGGACTCGGCGCCGGCCGATGTCAGTGCGTTGAAAATGGTTGATTTGCCCACATTTGGCAGGCCGACAATGCCGCAGTTGAAACCCATAAATTACGTCCTTGATATTGATATTGAAAAAAATATAATTTCCCTAGTCCCTAGTCCCTAGTCCCTAGTCCCTAGTCCCTAGTCCCTAGTCCCTAGTCCCTAGTCCCTAG
>JBGSQR010000044.1:0-2644 GCA_041737975.1 Geobacterales bacterium
GCAGAAGTTTCTGCTTGGAATTAACCGGGCTCCAGAGCAGACTGCTCTCGTTCACCGCAGGCGTGTTGGCCGGGTATGGTGGCGGCTTGGTCTTTATCGGGGTATGGGCATATTTGCAAGGGTTCAACGGATCACTGACCTGAATGAAGTCAGAATCAAATACGGTACTGATCTCCTTCACCACGCCGCTATCGCCGGTAACTACGGCATAGTCCCGAGTACCGCCGAAGTAATTAGGCATCAGATTCAGCGACATGATGATGGCCGTTCCGGTAAGGGAGGGATTTGCGGTTGTCGGTCCATCAATGACAAACGTCTTCTGGTGCGTGAAACAAAAGGCATTGCTGCTCTGGTGCACCACAACGCCGGCGGCCCGCAAGGCTTGAACCGTCAATTGGATCTGCGGGGCACTCGAACTGTTGTTATACTGGTTCTGGTCCACAATCACACGCACATTCACGCCGCTCTGCGCCTTGTCGATCAGAGCCTGTCCAATACTGGCAACCGGCGCTGCCGGAACCTGATACACCGATTGCAGGTCAGTGATTTCGTAGATAGTCAGCCTTATATTGTTGGTCGCACCGGCAATGGCAGCGATTATGGGTGCACGCCCGTCATCCGGCTGGATTATCAGACGCGGCACAGCTGGAGCCGGGTTATTACCATTGCAGGAGGCAATCACCAGTACGCTTGCCAGAATTATTGAGAGGATTTTGTGCATCGGTTTCTCCTGTGCTCAACGTTGGTCAAAACTGCGGCGCCATGGCCGGAAGCGTGGAGGAATCTATGCCTTCGCACAGTTCGTTATCCACGGTAAGGTTGCCCTGGGCATCAAGAGTCACAGTCCAGATAGTGTCGTAGTCATCATGCGGCCAAGCACCATCAGGCGGCCCTGCAGTCAGAATCTGCGGCGGATTAGGTCCGCCATAGCTTGCCAGGAGTGCATTTAAAAATGGTCTGATATGCCCTGATTCCCATGCCAGCAATATTGTTTTATTGGAAAGATTGCCGCCTGTGAAGAAGAAATTACTGGTGGTCTGAGCTACTCCTGAATCGAGTGTGGGCGCGTCTACTATGGTAAAATTTGCGGCCAGATAGAATGGCAGGTTATTTGCTATTGCATAGGGCAGTACCGTTAATGAGGGTCTGACATATGAAACCGTGTAAGTTTGCGCAAGTGAAGTCGGGTACCACTGTGCGGGATCAATGGAATACACCATATCGGGATTCTTTTTACCCCGCAAAGCATCAGATAGGGCCTTGGATAGGGCCAGCGCGCGCCATTGCCCCGCCCCCACATAGTTGCCGTTTTCAAACTTGAACGCCGGATCAGGATGCGCGTTGGCATGACGGACAATGTAAACTCTCTGGTTCGTGTTGCTGTTTCCAGGGACTGAGGCGCCATCCACCCCGCCAGTCCGTACAGCTTTGAAAAAAGACTGCTGTGAATTTGTGCATGCGGCACTCTGTACCGGCGCAGGCAGAACAGGATATGTAGAAGGAGGAGTCAGGTTGCTGTTGTAGGAAACCAGATTCGGGCTGCCGGACAACGGGATTGAAATCGTATAGACATAGTTCGGCCCCATATAGATCGTTGGAATATTCAGTTTATTGCCATAAAGAGTGTTTATTTTTGCCAACAGGTCTCTGGTTGTCTCCCAGGGCGCTGAAAAAACGTAATAGCCTGGGACATTATTATTTATGATTCCGGTTACCAGCGTATCGTTGTTGTTATGAGTGTTGTTGAAATCCAGCCCGGTACAGCCAGGACAATACCCGTCTAGCTGAGCAGGAACACCGCCGGGTAAGGATCCTGATGCATAGGATGCATTAATCGTGAAACTATTGGCAGTATAGCTGCTGCCGGGGTAAGCGGACGTAGGTGTAACCGGCATGGTGATCTGGTTGAGAAGGGCAAACTGCTGGATAAACCCGATTGCCGTCATGTCCGGAACATTGGAATACTTGATCGCGTTTTGCAGATGAGTCATCGGTGCAAGCGCATAAATAGCTGTTACGTTTTTGCCGCCCAGCAGCTGCTGTTTAAGGTACGGGGCTATCAGAAGCGAACGCTGCAGCCCCTGACTAGTCAGGTTTGCTGTATTTGGATCCACGTCCCCGACCGCCTGGTAAGCCAGATCCGGGCTTGATACAAAGATCAGATTGACGTTGTTGGCGCTCAGCGGAGCTGTAGTATTATCAGGACTGGAATCAGAGCATCCTGCAAGTAGAGTCAGGAAGAAAATCAGAAAAAACGTTTGTATTGCATAAATTCTGTTCATGTCGATCTTCTCCCTGGGTACTTTTCCTGACTCTGTATGAATATTATTCAGGCCATCAATCTTTACCGCTTTTTACGGGGCTAATAACATCCTGACATCATGCAACATGTTCCTTTGTTCGCGTTTTTGTACAGAAAGGGTTATTTCCCTTGCGGTGTCAACGGCATAACACCTATTTATTTGCCAGCTTTTGTATTTCCGATTAATCAATAAGTGTTCACACAACTGATAAAATCCGCCTGGTTCATTTTTCGCATTCCGCACCAGAAAACCGGCCAGTTCGCATAGGTAATCGGCCAGTTCATGTAGTCAGTTGGAACTGTATACGTATGCCCGGAAAAATAGTCATGAAACGAATCCTT